>URWQ01000046.1 GCA_900551635.1 uncultured Collinsella sp.
CCGTGGACAAACGCGGGCGTACCCTCGAGCGTCTGCACCAGGTTGGGCTTGAGCGCATCCTTAAGCAGCGCAGCCATGGCGCCCTGAGCCTTGAGGTCGCGGGCGCGGACGGGCTCGCCGGCATAACTGTAGCCGACGACGATCTCGCCCAAGCGCTCCTTGAGGTCGTTGATACTCGTGGACAGGCACAAGATCGCCATGACCTCGGAGGCAACGGTGATATCGAAGCCGTCCTCGCGCGGCACGCCCTGAGCCTTGCCGCCAATGCCGTCGATAACGTGGCGCAGCTGGCGGTCGTTCATGTCGACAACGCGCTTCCAGGTGATGCGCTTAACGTCGATACCGAGCTGGTTGCCCTGCTGAATATGGTTGTCGAGCATGGCGGCCAGCAGGTTATTGGCGGCACCGATAGCGTGAAAGTCGCCGGTAAAGTGCAGGTTGATATCCTCCATGGGGATGACCTGGGCCCAACCGCCGCCGGCGGCACCGCCCTTTACGCCAAAGACGGGGCCGAGCGAAGGCTCGCGCAGGGCCACAGCGCTCTTGACGCCGCGACGACGCAGGCCGTCGGCCAGACCGATGGTCGTGGTGGTCTTGCCTTCGCCAGCGGGCGTGGGGTTGATGGCGGTCACGAGGACGAGCTTGGCCTGGTGATTGGTCGGCTCGTTGAGCAGCGAATAGTCGACCTTAGCCTTGTCGAAGCCGTACGGAATCAGGTGCTTTACGTCGACACCGGCGTTCTTAGCCACCTCGGTAATGGGCAGCGGCGTGACGGAACGTGCGATTTCGATGTCAGTAGGCATGGGCGGTCCTTTCGTTACCGGATGAGAAAAAGACCAATTCAGCATAGCACGGGCGCGCAATAGTAAAACACCCGTAACCGATGAATGGCGATATGTTTATCCAATGCTCAGCGATAGCCTACAGACCAGCCAAAACAAACCCGCCTCTAAACGGCTGGCTCGATGCCCAAATGTTCAAAGGTGCGAAGCGTTGCCTGACGGCCCTGGGGCGTGCGAATCATCAAGCCGCACTGCAGCAGATAGGGTTCGTAGACATCTTCGAGCGTACCCGGGTCCTCGCCCACCGCGCTGGCAAGGGTCGTCAGGCCTACGGCACGGCCGGAGAACGTCTTGGCAAGCGTCTCCAAGATACGAATGTCCATCCAGTCCAGACCAAGCTCATCGATCTCGAAGAACTCGAGCGCCTGACGGCAAATATCAAGCTCAATAGGTCCGTTGCCGCGTACCTGCGCATAGTCGCGCACACGCTTGAGCAGACGGTTGGCCAAGCGCGGCGTACCACGCGAGCGCGAGCCGATCTCGAGCGCGCTGGGATGGTCGATCGTAACGCCCAGGATAGTCGCCGAGCGCGTCACAATCTGAGCGAGCTCCTCGACCGTGTAGTAGTCCAGGCGATACGAAATGCCAAAGCGATCGCGCAGCGGGCCGGTCAGCATACCTGAGCGGGTCGTTGCCGCTACCAGCGTAAACTTGGGGATATCCAGGCGAATCGAGCGAGCGGCCGGGCCTTTACCGATAACGATATCGAGCGCAAAGTCCTCCATAGCGGGATACAGGACCTCCTCGACCGAGCGGTTAAGGCGGTGGATCTCGTCGATAAACAGCACGTCACCTGGCTGCAAGTTGGTAAGGATAGCCGCCAGGTCACCCGTACGCGCGATGGCCGGGCCGCTCGTCGTCTTGATCTGAGCGCCCAGCTCGTTGGCGATAACCGTGGCCAGCGTGGTCTTGCCCAGACCCGGAGGGCCCGAGAAAATCACATGGTCGAGCGTCTCGCCACGGCTCTGCGCCGCCTCGATCAGCACGCGAAGGCTCTGCTTGATATGCTCCTGACCGCAGTAGTCGTCCAGGCGCTGGGGACGCAGGGTACGGTCGACATCGAGATCCTCGGGCGTCAGTTCCGAACCCACCATACGCTCACCGTGCGCCATGGATGCCGCCGGCGAGTTGGCGGGCGTCGCCCACAGGTCCTGAGAGTCATCGGCTTCCCACATCACGCATCCATTCCGAGTCGCTTAAGCGCCGCGCCGAGCAGATCCTCGACACGCATATCCTGCCCATCATACCCGCTCAGGGCAACCTCGGTCTCCTGCGGGCTAAAGCCCATGGAGAGGAGCGCCGCGCGGCCGTCGTCGATCGCCGAGGGAGCGGCGGCAGGGACGGGCACCGCAACCTGGCCGGGAATCACGTCGACCGGAACAAAGCCCTTGTCCTTGGCAAAGGTACTCTTGAGCTCCAAGATGAGGCGCTGAGCGGTCTTTTTGCCCACACCAGGCACCTTGGCCATGCCCTTGTCATCCTCGGCCATTACCAGGGAATACAGCTGTCCCACGGTATAGGTGGAAAGCACGGCGAGCGCCAGGCGCGGACCAACGCCCGAGACGGAAACGAGCCGATCGAACATCGTGCGCTCGTCCTTGGAGGCAAAGCCAAAGAGCGTCATGGCGTCCTCGCGCACCTGCATGCGGGTATAGAGGCAAACCTCACCGCCGGGCGTAGGCAGCGTGGCGGCAGTGCTGCCCGAAATACCGAGCTCAAAGCCCACGCCCGATACATCGACGACGGCCGAGCTCATCGTGGCCTCGACAAGCGTTCCATGGAGCTGGGAGATCATCAGTATCCGGTTCCTCTCTGTTGATAGAACTCGCCGCCGGTAAGCGCCCGGGTGCGGCTTAGGTTAACGTGACAGATGGCGCAGGCCAGCGCATCGGCGGCATGGTCTGGGTGAGGGTCGTGATCGAGCTGCGTGAGCGTACGCACCATATAGGCAACCTGCCGTTTATCTGCAGCGCCCGTGCCCACCACGGCCTGCTTGATCTGCATGGGCGTGTATTCGCCAATCTCGAGCGCGCATTCCGAAAGCGCCACGAGCGCAGCCCCGCGGGCATGCGCCGTAGGGATGGCCGAGCGAACGTTGGCGCCAAAGTAAATGCTCTCGATAGCAGCGGTATCTGGTCGATAACGCTCCACGACACCCTTGAGGTCGCGGGCGATATGCGACAGGCGCACCGCGAGCGGACTGCCCGCGCTGGTCTCGATACAACCGTAGGCACGACAGCGAACCTCGCCGCGCCGCTCCTCGATAATCCCCCAACCCGTATAGGCCAAACCAGGGTCGATACCCAAGATAACCAAGCCAGCCTCCCCTCGCCACAAGCACATCGCAAGGCAAGGCCCCGCGCACTATTCACGAACGTCTGTTCTAGAATAACACAACGGGGCCAAGATGCTTAGTTGAAGTATCGGGGTTGGGAGCGAATCCCGTCCCATAGTTAGTTTTGGCTGAAGAATGGGAACTGTCGGGGATCCACCGGCGGTTGCGGCATCGGCGTGCCCTGGGGCCCGCCCTGCGGTCCGCCCTGGCCGCCCATCATCTTGTCGATGGCGTCCTGGACCTCGCCCTCGAACTTTTTCATTCCCTCGTGCAAACGACGCTGACCGTCCTCGGAGCGCAGCTCCTCCATCTGCTCGGGCGAAATACCCAACAGCTCGCCCAGTATGCCCATCATCTCGCCGCGCATACGGTCACTCGTGTCGTCGTCGGCAAAGCGGCGCACCTCGGCGCGTGCCAGCGAATCAACCGTCATGCGCTCCTTACCGTTGAGCCCCAGATCGGACCACGCGAGCATGTACGGCCAGGAGCGCTCGACAAATGAACGGGCCGAGACGATCGGCGCCGGCGGTCGCATGCGGCGGGCCGCCTCGCCCTGGCGCACGAGCATCAGCAGCAGCGAGCAGACCTCGGGCTTGGCGGCGGCCATCGGGATGTCGTCGAAAGGTCGATTGCGGTCTACGTGCGACTCAAGCGCACCATCGACCTCGCCCGGCTCAAGCCCGCCAAGCAGCTGTGCCGCGCGATCGAGCATATCAACCGGACAGGCGAGCGTCGAGAGTGCCTGCGCCAGCACGCGATCCATGCAATCCTCCACCGCGTTGAGCGTCACGAGCTCTTGGGGCACCACGGCCGAGGCGCGGTTGCGCACGCGTGCCACAAACTCGAGCGTCGACAGATACACATCGCCAAAGGGCGCAAAGTCGCCCTGGTAGCCGCCGGACAGCGCGGGCGCCGCCAGTGCGTACTCAGTCTTGGAAAGCGGACTCAACGCCATAGCGCCCAGCTCGAGCGCCGTATCCTCGAGCATCAGGCCCAGCGCACGCGAACGCAGGCGTTCGGCATCGCCCGCCGACACGTCGCGGTCGAGCACGCGCGCCGCATCCGGCGCATCGCGCTCGACGGTGCGAATGTGCAAGCGCTCGGCGATTGAGCGCACGGCAGAACAACGGGCGGCCTCGGCCTCCTCCTGCGCCGGTGTAAAGATGCGATTGCGCCCCAGCACCAGGCCAATCACATTACGCGGACCCAAGGCATCGACGGCAAGTGCCGCCAACAGGGACGACGGCAAATCGCCCTCGAGCGCCACCACGGCACGCGACGCACCGCGGGCGCGGGCATTGTCGCGCACGGCAAGCACCAGCGCCTGCCACAGCCACTCCTCGGAGCGAAACTGGGGCAGCTCATGGTCCTCCAGGGCATCGAGCATCACGCCGCGCTGAATCTCCTGAACCAGCAGGCTCTCCTCAAAACACGGCGCCTGGGCCACCACGCGACCGCAGTCGTCGAGCACAAACGAACCGCCGGTATACACCGACTCGTCATAGGCACCGATCGGCGCCATGCAGGCAAACCATACGCTGCGCTTGGACGCGATCTTGCGGTAGGCACCGCTGCGCACGGCGGCGACGGCAGCTGTCTCGCGGTCGGTCATGTCAAACGCGTTGAACTGGAAATAGGCAATGAGGTCGACACCGGTCGGCAGCATTTCGAGCTCGCGGTCCAGGTCAAACACCACGGCGATGCGCACGCCGTCCACGTCAAACACCGGAGGCGCCCAACGCGCGTCGTTGCTCTCGCCACGCTGCAGGGCGATGCTTGTGCGCGCGGGCACCACGCGACCGTCTTTGAGCATCATATAGTCAAGCAGGGGCTGGCCCTCAAACGAAACCGCAGCGGGCACGATGCAGGTCATGTCGAGC
Source organism: uncultured Collinsella sp. (assembly GCA_900551635.1). Classification (GTDB taxonomy): domain Bacteria; phylum Actinomycetota; class Coriobacteriia; order Coriobacteriales; family Coriobacteriaceae; genus Collinsella. The sequence goes on from URWQ01000046.1 coordinate 5,058, forward strand.
TCTTGGATGCGCTCGGCAACGCCCGTCAGACCCGTCAGCATATCGTGCTCAAAATCGGCAGCGCCCACCAGGCCACCGGGCATGGCGCCCATAAAGAGTGGAGCCGGAACGCACAGCATGCGCGCGCCGCGCTCATGAGCCAGGCGAGCCTGGTCCTCGATGCGGCCGCAGATGCCCTCAATATCACCCAGGCGCATATCGATCTGTGCAAGTGCGAGCTTCATGGCCCAGCCCTTTCCGTCGTAAATCGTCGTTGTCGTAGTAAAAGCGCCGGCCGCATAATGCAGCCGGCGCTCGCATGTGCATATGCTAGCTATGATACCCCGAGCGGGGGCGCGCTCCTAGAACGTCGCGGACCACAGCCCATGCAGGTTGCAGTAGGCATAGACGGTACCGGTCTTGGAACCGCCAGCGAAAAACGTCGTGGGCTTCATGCCGGGCTCAAGGTAATGGATCTCCAGGCGGCCCTCGGCCTCAAGGGCAATCCACTCAATATAGTGCTCGGGCAGGCTGGGGTGCTCGACCGAGCCCACGCGTGCGCGGATCACGTGACCGTCGCGCTCGATCTCGACGACGGGCACGTGCTTTTCGTGCGCCGCGTCCTCGGTGTTCGCGGTCAGCTCCGTGCAGCCGGCAGGGGTCGCAACGCCGTCGCCAAGGGCGGCAATGAGCTTGCCGTCGGAGTCCTTAAAGAATTTCGCCATGATGTTCTCCTTTGCTGATGTGCCGATGTTCTCGATGGTTCTTATGCCCAAAGGCAGGCGAACCATCCACGGCATGGCAAATGAACACATAACGAGCGAGGCTAGCGACCGTCGCCGCCGAGCAGCGCCAGAACATCCTCGCGGGTAAACAGCGCCGACGAGATACCATCGCCGCCGAGCACACTGTTGACCAGATCACGCTTGGACTCCTGCATCTGCATAATGCGTTCCTCGATCGTGTCCTTGGCGATGAGCTTGTACACGGTCACGGTGTGCTGCTGGCCAATGCGGTGGGCACGGTCGGTCGCCTGGTCCTGCGCCGCCACGTTCCACCACGGGTCGTAGTGGATGACCACGTCGGCAGCCGTCAAATTAAGGCCCACGCCGCCCGCCTTGAGCGAAATCAAGAACACCGGCACCTCGCCCGCCTGGAACTGCGCAACCATCTTGGCGCGACTCTCTTTAGAAGATGCGCCCGTGAGCTTAAGGAAGGCGATGTCCTCCTTGGCCAGGCGCTTGCCGATGATATCGAGCATGCCCGTAAACTGGCTGAACAGCAAGATGCGATGACCGCCGTCGAGCGCGCCATGGACGAGCTCCATACACGTATCGAGCTTGGCGCTTCCCGCCTTGTAGTCCGCATAGTGCAGATGCGGATCGCAGCAGATCTGACGCAGCTTGGTGAGCTCGGCAAGCACCTTGAGCTTGTCTTTCTTAAACTCCCCGGCCTCGCGGTGCTGCACCTGCTGGGCGATGCGGTCTTGGTTGGCCAGGTAGAGTTTACGTTGCTCGCCGGTAAGCTGCGCCATCACCGTGTCTTCGATCTTCTCGGGCAGGTCGGCCACCACGTCTTCCTTAACGCGACGCAGCACAAACGGCGACACGAGCGCCTGCAGACGAGCGGCGCTGTCGCCCTCGGCATGCTCGACGGGACTCTCAAAGCGCTTGGCAAATGAGTCGCGCGTGCCAAGCAGGCCCGGCATCAAAAAGTCGAAGATGCTCCAGAGCTCGGACAGGCGGTTCTCGATGGGTGTGCCCGTCAGGGCAAAGCGCACGCCGGCAGGCAGGCGCTTGGCGGCGCGCGCCACCTGCGTGAGCGGGTTTTTAATGTACTGGGCCTCGTCGAGCACCACGCGGGCAAAGTCCTGCTCGACGTATTCGTCGATGTCGCGGCGCATGAGGTCATATGACGTCACGACCACGTTGTGCTCGGCGGCACCGGCAATTTGCACGCGACGCTGGGCCTTGGCGCCCACGATGGCACACACATCAATCGAGGGGGCAAAGCGCTCCAACTCGGCAGCCCAGTTGTACACGAGCGACGCGGGACATACCACGAGCGTGGGCTTGGTATCCCCCGCCTCCACGCGCGCCAGAATGTGCGCAATCATCTGCAGCGTTTTGCCCAGGCCCATATCGTCGGCCAAGATGCCACCAAGGCCCAAATGCTCAAGCGAGCCGAGCCACTGGTAGCCGTCGACCTGGTAGCCACGCAGCGTAGCCTTGAGCGAGGCGGGCACCGTAAAGTACATCTTGCCGAGCGTGTCCAGACGCTCGACGGTACGGAGGAACGCGGCGTCGCGATCGGCCTCGAGCGCCGGCGTGCGCGCGAGCATGCTATCGACAAAAAGGGTGCTCGACGCGGGAAGCGACACGCCGTCGAGCAGGTCGACGGCATCGACGCCCAGGTCCTCGGCAAGGCCAAACGCGGCACGAGCGCCCTCGTCCAGGCGAACGATGTCGCCGGACGTAAGGCGCGCGAACGTCTGGTGACGCTTGTAGGAGTCGAGGTAGATGGCAAGGTCGGCCGCCGAAAGCCCGCTTGCACCCAGCTCGACGTCGAGCAAGTTGCTCTTGACGGTGGCGCGCACCGAGAGCTTAGGCGCAGGGCGTACCGAGATCTGGCGCAGGCGGTCGCTGAGCATGACCTCGCCCAACTCGGACAGGGCAGACAGCCCCTCGGTCAGCAAGTGGAACAGGCTCTCGTCATCGCGCTCCTCAAATGCCAGGCCGCCCTCGTAGAAATCGAAGTACAGGGCAGCCGTGTCCATAACGCGAAACTCCGCCACCGTATCGCGGGGCGGAACGCCGGGGCGTTGTTCTTCGAAGGGACTGCCCGGAGCACCAAGACTAAAGAGATCTGCCGACCAATCGCCGTAGGTCACCGTAATCTTGCAGGTCACAAGACCATCGTCGACGCCGATCGCCATGGCAAAGCTCGGCTCGGGCGCCACGGCGTCGACCGCGGCGGGAGCGGTCAGGTCGGTGTAGTCGCGCAAGATAGGCAGCGCCATGCGGCAGAACTCGCCCACCTGGTCGGCGGCGATATGGACCGGCGTGCGGCAGGGCAACAAGTGCGATAGGAACGGTGCCGCATGCTGGGCAAACGCTGTGTCGGTACGGCGTGCGCGGCGCGTATCGACCAGATAGGCTGCGTCACCAGCGACAAAGCAATACGTATCGGCCGGCAGGCGCAAGTCGTAGCTGCCTCCCGCCGCCGGGGCAATCTTTGCGGCAAGGAGCGGCGGGCGCTTGGCCGGGACTTCGCCCTCCCCCTGCGGCGACGGCTCGACCGCCACCTCGTAGGCACGATGCGTCGTCGTCCCCCGCGACCAAGCAGGCTCAAAGGACAGGGTCCTGCCACGCAGCAGGTCTAGCACGGACACGACGGAATACTCGGATACCGGCAACTGACGCTCGGCGACAAAGACGATACGGGCAAAGGCGAACCCAATCCGCTG
>URWQ01000047.1 GCA_900551635.1 uncultured Collinsella sp.
GGGCGGACCGAGGGCGGGCCGTTTGTCTCGATCTGTAACATGTAGACCACTTTTGACCGTCTAGTTGTTACAGATCGAGACAAACGGAATAAGCCGGACCGAATTGTCTAAATCTATAACATCTAGCCGAGTTTTTGGGTCCTAGCTGTTACAGATTTAGACGAACAGGCCGAGCACGTCTACGCCCGCAGGTCCTTTACGCTGGAACGCTCGACCAGCACACCCGAGACAAGCGTACGGCTTCTGGAGCTCGGGGCTTCCAGACCTGCGACGACCTCATTAAGCGCACGGACGCCCAGCTCGCGGTGGCGGAACTTCACCGACGTCAGAATCGAGTTGGGAATCGTCTTGTAAAGCTCGTCATCAAAGCCGATCACGGACACATCATCGGGCACACTGAGCCCTTTGTCACGTAAAGCCATCATCACGCCGTTTGCCATGCAGTCGTTAGCTGCGAGGACCGCCGTGCAATCGGGTTTATCGGCAAGCACAAGGCCCGCAGCATAGCCACTATCCGCATTCCAATCGCCTTGCAGAGGCTCGGGCGGCTCAATGCCACGCGTCTCGAGTGCCGCACGCCAACCTTTCATACGGCACTGGCTCGACAGCGACTCTTTCTTACCAGAGACGAAGTACACATTCTTGTGTCCGCGATTCAAGAAGTACTCGCATGCCATGCGCGCGCCGCCCTCTTGGTCGTCACTGACGGTAGAGCAGGTAGGATGTTCCATCGACGTGATAATCACCGTCTTGAGGTCTTTCGGCGCCTCAAAGGTATCAAAGTCATCGACCATCTGGCGCAGGTTGAAAATCATGCCGTCGACGGGAAGCTGCGACATCCTACGTGCCGCTTCGGCAAGGGTCATCTTCTCCCCCGCCCGCTTTTTAATCATCGTGAGCGCAAAGCCTCGCTCTGCAGCGGCATCGGCGATGCCGTCAATCATGTCCACGGCACCGCCTGACAAGTGAAACAGCACAACGCCGATGCACCCGTAACGGCCCAACTTGAGCGAACGCGCGGCATAGTTGGTTCGAAATCCGAGCGCCTCCATGGCCGAATGGACCTTATCGCGTGTCGACTCTCGCACGCTATCGGGCTCGTTGATCGCGCGCGACACCGTCTTGAGAGAAACACACGCGGCAATCGCCACGTCGTTCATCGAAACGTTTTTCTTGTCCATCGTTGTCACTGCTTCTCCACTCGGTTCTCTATCGCTTGTTTTTTGCGTTCTAGCATACACCACCTGCCTGACTGATAAATCAACCGTTTACCGAACGATATCGACCACTCACCCGTATATCCTTGTTGCTCTTCCAAGAATGTCTTACGTTGTCATTAACGAAATGACAACGTTGTCATTTCACAATGCCTTCCTTAAGCAGGAAGGTTTCCGGGCAGTCCTGACCATCCATCGACGACCAGTTCCATCCACATGCATCGCGCATCAAGTAGCAAAGGAGCTCTATGGACGCCATCGTAAAGATGCTCGAAAAGCATCAACCGTTCTTCGAGTAGATCTCGAGAAACATCTACCTCCAGGCCATCAAAGACGGATTCCTTGGGTGCATGCCCATCGTCCTTACCTCTTCGATCTTTCTGCTGATCGCCACCCTTCCTGGCGTAGTTGGCGTCACGTTGCCCCAGCCGCTCATCGACTGGTGCAACAAGCTGTACAACTTCACCATGGGTGTCATGGGCATCATGGTTGCCGGCACCACCGCCAAGAACTTCACGGCTTCCATGAACCGTCGCATGCCCGCCGGCAAGGTGCTCAACGACGGCTCCACCATGGTGGCCGCCCAGTGCAGCATGCTACTGCTCGCTGTTACGCAGTTCACCACGAAGTTCGACGGCTCCGAGCTTTCGGTCTTCGATTGCACCAGCATGGGTACGCGCGGTCTGTTCTCGGCCTATATCGCCGCGTTCATTACCGTGTGGGTTTATAAGTTCTGCGTCTCGCGCGATCTGACCATTAAGCTGCCCAAGGAGGTCCCGGGCGCCATCGCTCAGAACTTCCGCGACATTATCCCCTTCGGTGGCGCCGTCATCATCTGCGGCATCATCGATGTCGTCGTGCGCAACCTCATGGGCGTTCCGTTCTCCGAGCTGCTCATCAAGCTGCTCTCCCCGCTCTTTACCGCTGCAGAAACCTATCCTGGCCTTATCCTTATCCAGGCAGCCACCGCGTTCTTCTGGTTCATCGGCGTCCACGGCCCCTCGATCGTCCAGCCGGGCATCGACCCCATCCGTCTTGCCAACCAGGCCGAGAACCTGCAGGTTCTGCTGGCCGGTGGTCACCCCGCCCATTCCCTCACCTTCAACATGTCGCTCGTGGGTGAGTTCGGCGGCACCGGCGCCACGTTCATCGTGCCACTCCTGCTGATTCTCTTTATGAAGTCCAAGCAGCTCAAAGCCGTCGGTAAGGCCTCGATTGTTCCTGTTGCCTTTGCTGTCAACGAGCCGCTGCTCTTTGGCGCGCCGATGATCCTTAACCCCTACATGCTCATCCCCTTTGTTGCCGCCGGCTGCGTCAACGTGAGTGTTGCCAAGTTCTTTATCGACAACGTGGGCATGAACGGCTTCTCCTTCGTGGTGCCTTGGGCTACCCCTGCCCCCATCGGCATCTTTATCACCACGAACTTCCAGCTTATCGCCCTGGTGTTTGTCGCAATCATCATCTTGCTGGACGCCATCATTTACCTGCCGTTCTTGAAGGCATACGATAAGCTGCTCTGCGACCAGGAGGCCGAGCGCGCTGCCGAGCTGGGTCTCGAGTCCGATGGTGCTGCCACCATCGCCGCCAGCACCTCTGCGCCCGCTGTCGAGCAGACTGCCGCTTCTGTCGAGCCGACCGTTGCCGCCACCGAAAGCGAGCCTGTCGCCGATCAGCCCGAGCCCGCCTCCGACGCATCCGCTAAGAAGGACGTCGATGGCCTGAAGGTCCTCGTCCTGTGCGCCGGTGCCGGTACCTCTGCCATGCTTGCCAACGCCATCAAGGAAGGTGCTGCGCAGACCGGAGAGAACATCGCTTCCTCCGCAGGCGCCTATGGACAGCACACTGCCATCATGGATCAGTACGACGTTATCGTGCTTGCCCCGCAGGTCCGTAGCTACTACAACGACATGAAGGCCGACACCGATCGCCTGGGCATTAAGTTGCTCGCTCCGCGCGGTAAGGAATATATCGACCTCACCCGCGACCCCGCTGGCGCCATCAAGTGGCTCCGCGAGAACCTCGACTAGTTTCCTCCCTCTGTTGGTGCCCGGATTCCCGGTTCGGGCACCTCTCCCTATTCGTATCCCACAGAAAGGATGACTCATGACCAACCCCATGCAGTTCCCCGACGGCTTTGTGTTTGGCGGCGCCACCGCTGCTTACCAGGTCGAGGGCGAGACCCGTACGCACGGCAAGGGCAAAGTGCCCTGGGACGATTTCCTGGCAGCCCAGGGTCGCTTCTCCCCCGACCCCGCAAGCGACTTCTACAACAAGTACCCGGTCGATATCGACCTGTGCCAGCGCTTCGGCATCAACGGCATCCGTGTCTCCATCGCTTGGAGCCGTATCTTCCCCAGTGGCACCGGCGAGATCAACCCCGAGGGTGTTGCCTTCTATCACGAGCTTTTCGCCACCTGCAATAAAGCCGGCGTTATCCCCTATGTCACGCTCGATCACTTTGATACGCCCGAGGCCTTTTACCAGGACGGCGGCGAGGGCTTCCTGACGCGCACGACGATCGATGCCTTTGTCGAGTACGCCAAGTTCTGCTTTGCCGAGTTCACCGAGGTCAAGCACTGGTTCACCTTTAACGAGATTCCCGCGACCGCCGAGGGCAGCTTTATCGTCGGCAACTGGCCGCACGGCGAGAAGTATCGCCTGGACAAGGCCTTCCAGCTCATGCACAACATGATGGTGGCCCACGCCAAGGCTGTCGTCGCCTTCCATGAGGGCGGCTTTGAGGGCGAGATCGGCATTGTCCAGAACCTGGAGCCCAAGTATCCCCTCGATCCCAACAGCGCTGCTGACTGCGAGGCCGCCCGCATGGCCGACGTCATCAACAACCGCTGGGTACTCGACGCCACTTTCCGCGGCCACTATGCAGCCGACACCATGGAAGCCGCAACCAAGCTGGCCCATATCGCCGGCGGTGAGCTCGACGTCCGTGACGAGGACATCGCCGCGCTGACCGCCGCGCTCCCCTACAACGATTGCCTGGGCGTCAACACCTACAAGTGCCAGTTCCTGCGTGCTGCCGAGGGCGAAAACGACATCAACCACAATGGCACCGGCGACAAGGGATCCTCGCGCTGGTTCCTCAAGGGCGTGGGCGAGTCATGCGTGCGCGAAGGCGTTCCCACGACCGATTGGGACTGGATCATCTATCCCGAGGGCCTGTACGATCTGCTGCTGCGTATTAAGAACGATTACCCCAACTACAAGAAGATCTACATTACCGAGAACGGCATGGGCTATAAGGATGACTTCGAGGACGGCTTTATCGATGACGCCCCTCGCATCGACTACATGCGTCAGCATCTCGCATGGATCCTCAAGGCAATCGACGGCGGCGTAAACGTCGACGGCTACTTCGTGTGGTCGCTGCAGGACCAGTTCTCCTGGACCAACGGCTATAACAAGCGCTATGGCCTGTTCTACATCGACTTTGAGACCCAGAAGCGCTATCCCAAGGCGAGCGCGTACTGGTACAAGAACGTCGCGGAGACCGGCCTGCTCATGGCCTAACTTTTGCCGCATACCCCCTGTCGGCCGCATGCGAATCCCTCCACGGGTTCGCATGCGGCCTTTTTTGTTTTGGTGGGCCCGAGCGGATCATTCGTCTCGATCTGTAACATCTAGTCAAGTATTTCGGCCCTAGCTGTTACAGATTTAGACGAACGGGTGGCCCGGGCCGAACAATCTCGATCTGTAACATGTAGACCACTTTTGACCGTCTAGATGTTACAGATCAAGACAAACAGAACGCCCGAGCAGAAATATCTAGATCTGTAACACGTAGCCCGCTTTTAACCGTCTAACTGTTACAGATCGAGACAATAAGATAGTCAAATCCAAACTTTCCAAGCAGTTATGAAGCATGGTTTCTAGTTTTCGGTATCACGAACATACTTTCGGTATCATTTAATGGTATTATGATATCGAAAGTATGTTCGTGATACCGAAAGGAGCCGCATGCGCCAGTTCGATTACACCACAGTCCCAGCGGAACTCGAAGCAACTCCAATCACCAACCTCCTCCTCTCGATACGCGAGCATAAAGGCCGACAGCTTGCTCTGAGTCAAGTCAAACCCGAACTTCTATCGTCCCTTATGGAGGAAGCTAAGATCCAAAGCACCCAATCCTCCAACGGACTTGAAGGAATTGTTACCACCCAAAAAAGACTCAAAGCGATCATGGCGTATTCCGCCAAGCCAAGCTCCCGCGCAGAGGAAGAAATCGCTGGATACCGAGATGTACTGTCGCTTATTCACGAGCAACACGATTCCATTCCCGTAACGCCATCGGTCATTCTGCAGTTGCATCGTGACCTCATGGTACACACAGCAATCTCGTATGGGGGCCATTGGAAAGATAGCGATAACGAAATCATCTCCATCGACGATCAAGGCAATCGATTTGTGCGCTTTAGGCCGCCCTCGGCCCTAGCAACCCCCGGACTTATCGAAGAAGCCTGTCGGTCCCTCAACGACGCCTTATCTCGTCAAGTTTGCGACCCCCTCCTTATATCATTCCGCTTCATCTTCGATTTTGTCAGCATTCATCCCTTCAACGATGGCAATGGCAGGATGAGCCGGCTCCTTACAACGCTGCTACTCGAAAAGACTGGATACGACGTTGCGCGTTACATCAGCATCGAACGACTTATTGAAGACAACAAGGCGCTCTACTACAACGCCCTCGCTGCAAACTCCGCTGGATGGAATGAAAATCAAAACACCGAAGCACCCTTTATCCGTTTCATGCTCGGAACAACCCTGGCCGCCTACCGACAGCTCGAGCAGCGTACCTTAATTGAATCAAGCACTCGTCCCATGTCGAAGCAAGCGCGCATCGCCGTTCTATTTCAACAGAGACCCGGTGTCATTAAGAAATCCGACATCCGATCCAACTGCCCCGATATCAGCGAGGTTACCGTTAAACGAACCCTCGGTCAGCTTGTTAGTTGCAGCGCAATCGAAAAAACAGGAGCGGGTCGTTCGACGGGCTACATACTCAAAGACGTCCATGCTCTAGAACTATTCTTGCAATCCACATTACCCGATAGCGAGGCCGCAATAACAAAAGAGACTCCAAAGGATAAGCTCCTTGAACGTGTAAACCACGCCGAGGATGAAAGCAGAGAGGGGCTCTATGAAGACTACGATTCATTCTCAAGGGACATAAAGACGAAATACGGAGTCTAGTCATATCCCAGAATAGCCTCATCCTTGTTGCCCAAAGTTATTTACGCGTCATTGTAAAGCGGTACCCCCGCGCCGGCAGGGGGCAGAAGTATCGTCTGTAGCATTAGCTAGCAGATGACCTGCGTATGCTCCTCGATGGCGGCGCGATCCTCGGCGGCGATACTCGGCTCGCACACCACGGCGTCCAGGCTGTCCAGGCGGCAGAAGGTGTAGAAGTCGCGCTTGCCGATCTTGCTGGAGTCGGCGATGAGGTAGCGCGTATCGGCCTTGCTAAAGGCGAGCTGCTGGATACGGCCCTCTTCCATGTTGGACGTGGACACGTCGCCGTCCAGAATGCCGTTGGCACCGATAAACGCCGTGTCAATCCCTAGTGCGCGCAGGGTATCCTCGGCCGTTGGTCCCACAAAAGCGGCAGTGCGGCGACGGTACATACCGCCCACGAGACACAGGTCGCAGTCCTCGCGCGCCTCGAGCAGGTTAAACACCGAAAGCGAATTGGTCACGATGCGCAGGCGAAACGCCGGCAGCATCGAGGCCATCTGCTCAACCGTGGTGCCTGTACCCAAAAAGATGGTCGAGCTCTCCTCGATAAGCTCCACGGCGCGGCGCGCAATCTGCAGCTTTTCTTCGGCATGCTTGGTACGCTTTTCGCTGTGCGAGTACTCGTGGCGCAACATAGCGTGGGGACGGCCCTGTGCACTGCGGGCGCCGCCGTGCACGCGTTCGATCTCGCCCAGGCTCGCAAGTTCCTCAAGGTCGCGGCGGATCGTCATATCCGAGACACCTAACGCATCAGAAATCTCTTTAACCGAGACCGTGCCCTGCTCTTCGAGCAGCTGACGAACCTTATCCTGTCGCTCTGCCTTAATCACGATGAATCCTCGCCGTTCTTTGCGCGCATATCATTCAAACAGTAACGAACAAATTGTATCAGACTCGTACGCGTCACAAATGAACGCCCGCACAGCTCCAATCATCACTTTTTTGAGAAAAATACCCCCTGCTTTAGTGGGGTGTAGTGATAATCTCGCCTGTTCGCGCTACAGTTTGTCGGAAATACGTCGATGTTAGGAACCAAATGATCACTTCCGAGCTTTTCGGCACCGCGCCGTGCGGTACCCCCGTTCATCGTTACACCCTCAACGGGCCCGAGATCTGCGTTCGCATTATGGACTATGGTGCCACCGTGTTGGGCATCGACGTGCCCGACATCCCCGGCAACGTGCGCGATGTGGTGCTGGGCTTCGATAAGCTCGAGGATTACTTTGACAACCCCGCCTGCTTTGGCGCGACCATCGGCCCCGTGGCCAACCGTACTGCGGGTGCCACGATCACCATTGACGGTACGGACTGGCATATGCCGGCCAACGAAGGCGTCAACAACCTGCACAGTGATCTTGAGCATGGCCTGCACAAGCGCGTGTGGGATGTTGAGCTCGACGAGGTCCACAATGCCGTGCGCATGACCACCTCGCTTGAGGATGGCGAGTTGGGCCTGCCCGGCAACCGCACCTTTACGGCCGTGTTTACCGTGACGCGCGCCGGCGTCTTCCGCATCGAGTATGGCTGCGAGAGCGACCGCGCCACCTACGCGTCCATGACCAACCACACGTACTTTAACCTTGCCGGCCATAACGCCGGAATGGACTGTGAGCACTTCTTTGTTGCTAACGCTGCCCACTACCTGCCCATCAACGAGCAGAACATCCCCACCGGCGAGATCGCTCCGGTCGAAGGCACGCCGTTTGACTTTCGCGAGCTGCGCCCCGTCGCGCCCGGCATGGAAGCCGACGACCCGCAGATTAAGCAGGCCCGTGGCTATGACCACTGCCTGTGCATCGATGGCTATCAGTACGGCCGTAATCTGCGCCGCGCGATGCACGTCGAGGAGATGTGGACCGGTCGTGAGCTGGACTACTACACCACCGCCCCGGGTGTGCAGCTCTACACCGGCAACTGGCTGGGCGACGAGCACGCCAAGGACGATGCTAACTATGGCTGGGGCGCCGGCTTTGCCCTTGAGGCC
>URWQ01000048.1 GCA_900551635.1 uncultured Collinsella sp.
CCAGCCATGATCGGCTCGAGCAGCTGCGGATCGGACTTCTTGAGGGCGTCCTTGATAGCCATGGAACCGGCGATCTTGAAGGCGGCCTCGGAGGAGTCGACCTCGTGGTAAGAACCGTCGAACAGGGTGACCTTAACGTCGAGGACCGGGAAGCCGGCGATAACACCGGTGTTCAGGGCCTCCTGGATGCCCTTGTCGATGGACGGGATGTACTCCTTGGGCACGACGCCGCCGACGATAGCGTTGACGAACTCGTAGCCGAAGCCCTCCTCCATCTTCTCGAGCTTGATGACGGCGTGGCCGTACTGACCGCGACCGCCGGACTGACGGACGAACTTGCCCTCAGCCTTCTCGACGTCGTGACCAGCGGTCTCGCGGTAGGCAACCTGGGGCTTACCGACGTTAGCGTCAACCTTGAACTCGCGGAGCAGACGGTCGACGATGATCTCGAGGTGCAGCTCGCCCATGCCGGCGATGATGGTCTGGCCGGTCTCGTGGTTGGTGGACACCTGGAAGGTCGGGTCCTCCTCGGCGAGCTTGGTCAGAGCCAGGGACATCTTGTCCTGCTCGGCCTTGGTCTTGGGCTCGATGGCAACGTCGATAACGGGCTTAGCGAACTCGATCTTCTCGAGGACGATCTCCTTGCCCTCGGCGCACAGGGTGTCACCGGTGGTGGAGTTCTTGAAGCCGACGCAAGCGACGATGTCGCCGGCAGCAGCGTCGTCACGGTCGATACGCTCGGCGGCGTTCATCTCAAGGATGCGGCCGAGGCGCTCGCGCTGACCGTTGGAAGCGTTGACCACGTAGGAGCCGGACTCGGCGCGGCCGGAGTAAACGCGGACATAGGTGAGCTTACCGACGAACGGGTCGGTCATGATCTTGAAGACCAGGCCGGAGAAGGGCTCGTCGAAGGAAGGATGACGCTGGATCTCCTCGCCGGTGTCCGGATCGGTACCGGTGACAGCCTCAACGTCGAGCGGGCTGGGCAGGTAGTCGACGACAGCGTCGAGCAGCTCCTGAACGCCCTTGTTCTTGTAGGCGGAGCCCACGAAGACGAGGTTGAGCTCGTTGGCCAGAACGCCCTTACGCAGAGCCGCCTTGAGCTCCTCGACGGTGAAGTCCTCCTCCATGAGGATCTTCTCCATGAGCTCGTCGTCAAAGCTTGCAGCAGCGTCGAGGAGCTCCTCGCGCTTGGTGGCAGCGATGTCGGCAAACTCAGCCGGGATCTCGTCCATCGGCTCGGGGTAGGTCATACCCTTCTCGTCGGCCTTGAAGTCCCATGCAGTCATGGTGACCAGGTCGATGACGCCCCAGAAGTTGTCCTCGGCGCCCATCGGGACCTGAGCGGCCACGGCGTTAGCGTCGAGACGATCCTTCATGGTCTCGATAGCGTTGAAGAAGTCAGCGCCCACGCGGTCATACTTGTTGATGAAGGCGATGCGGGGGACGTTGAAGGTAGAAGCCTGACGCCAAACGGTCTCAGACTGGGGCTGAACGCCGGCAACGGCGTCGAAGACGGCGACAGCACCATCGAGGACGCGCAGGCAGCGCTCGACCTCGGCGGTGAAGTCAACGTGACCCGGGGTGTCGATGATCTGGATGCGGTAGTCCTTACCGTCCTTGTTCCAGAAGCACGTGGTAGCAGCGGAGGTAATGGTTACGCCGCGCTCCTGCTCCTGAACCATCCAGTCCATGGTGGCAGCGCCCTCATGGACCTCACCGATCTTGTGGGTCTTACCGGTGTAGTAAAGAATACGCTCGGTCGTGGTGGTCTTACCGGCATCGATGTGGGCCATGATGCCGATGTTACGGGTATCGGAAAGCTTGTACTTAGGCTTAGCCATGTTAGTTCCTTACCTTAACTTACCAACGATAGTGAGAGAACGCGCGGTTGGCCTCGGCCATCTTGAAGACGTCCTCACGCTTCTTGACGGAAGCGCCCAGGCCGTTGGAAGCGTCGAGGATCTCGTTGGCGAGACGCTCGGCCATGGTCTTCTCCTTGCGAGCGCGGGAGAAGTTGACGATCCAGCGGATACCCAGAGCGGTGGAACGACGGGAGTTGACCTCCATCGGGACCTGATAGGTAGCGCCACCGACACGCTTGGGCTTAACCTCGAGCGTGGGCTTGACGTTGTCCATAGCCTTCTTGAAGGTAGCGAGAGCGTCGCCACCCTCGGACTTCTCGGCAACGATCTCGAAAGCGGTGTAAACGATGCGCTCAGCGGTGGCCTTCTTGCCGTCAAGAAGGACCTTGTTGATGAGCTGAGTCACCAGGCGGTTGTTGTAAACGGCGTCAGGCTGAACCTCACGACGATTAGCTGCTGCACGACGCGGCATGTGAAATCTCCTTAAGTGTCTACCGTGCGGCGCTTAGGCGGCACACGGCGAAAGTATCAAAACGTTATCTGGCTTATTTAGCCTTGGGGCGCTTAGCACCGTACTTGGAACGGGCCTGCATACGGTTCTGGACCGGAGCAGCGTCGTAGGCGCCACGGATGACGTGATAACGGACACCAGGGAGGTCACGGACACGACCGCCGCGGACGAGCACGATGGAGTGCTCCTGCAGGTTGTGGCCCTCACCCGGGATGTAAGCAGTAACTTCGATGCCGTTGACGAGGCGAACACGGGCAACCTTACGAAGAGCCGAGTTCGGCTTCTTGGGGCTCGTGGTGAAGACGCGGGTGCACACGCCGCGCTTCTGGGAGTTGTGCTGCAGAGCAGCGTTCTTGGACTTCTTGGGCACGGAACGACGGCCCTGGCGAACCAGCTGGTTAATAGTAGGCAAAGCGTACTCCTTCTCGAATGATTCCAGCTTTCTGTAAAGTGCAACGGCTTGAATCGAGGGGTCAGCATCCCCCTACGAAACACGCAGTTCGATAGGATACGTGGCGTTAGCTGTGCCGTCAACAGACCACGCCGCCGGGCGTATCCCAAAATGGGCACATTTCCGCAAACCCTACACAAAAGGGATCCCTTCCTGTGCGCATGGGCGGATTCCCGGTCCAGGCGGCACAGGGGTTAAGTTTGCTGCTCTACAGTCCTGCGCAAGACGGAAAGCACATTAAGTGCTTTCCTTTGCGTGCGGAACTCGCGACAAACTTAAACAGCGGGCCGCCCGGACCGGGAATCCGACGTGCTTGTCGGGGCAACGTTCCCTTCCAAATAGGGACAGGTTTATTTTGGTCGGTTTTATCTGGGGAAACGTCGCGCTCCAGCGGTGATCTGCTCTCATCTGTCGCATGGAAATCGGCGGCGTTTCCATTTAACGCAAAAGAGGCCGCTTCCCCTAGTAGGAAGCGACCCCAAATCTTACGAATAGACGATGGTAAAGGGCTCTTTCGTTTCGGTCTCCCCTGTTGATGTATACCTCACAATTTCAAGGGTTACCGAGACAACTTGATCGACATCAATCAACTTCGTTGGCACCCAGATGTTCTCTCCGCTATTGCGCCCATAAGAAAAATATAAGTTGAACACCCCTGCGTCGTCATCTTCGATAATCTGCTCCGATCCATCCTTGTAGCTGACGGTCAGCTTATTATCAACTGCTTCATAGCCCAAATCATCGATGTGCGTCTGGATGGAAAACGGGCTAATCTCAAGAGGCGAGTCACCGGAGCGGAGTTCCTTTGTATCGACGTACGCTCCAATATTGAACTCGGGTGTCGACGCCTCAAACCGCCTCGCACTCTCACCTTCACCCTCGGTCCAATGGATATTCCAGGTGACAGCATGTTGCAAATCTCGCTCGCGATCCATAGCGGCAAAGTACATCGTGCCATTAATGACAGTATCGCTTGATGTGTCCTTATCAATTGTGCTGCGTGTGTCAGGCCATTCCTCGCCGAACTTCATATCGGGCGTGCCGATGCCCTGCTCTTCTTCACCATAGAGAACAAGTTCGCCAATCTCTGCTGCTGGCTTGTAGTAGTTAACTCCATTTGGATTGGACAACGTAAACGTCACGGCTCCGCAGCCGTTTTGGTCGATTGCCATCTCATGGATATCAAGCGTATAGCCGTTGCCCTCGACGGACAGATTAACCTCCTGGACTGCGCCTTCCAGGCTTTGGGGCGCGATGCCATCGCCAAACTCTCTGGTGTAGGTATATTTAGTTCCCGATGAGCCGCCGTTGGTCCAGGTAATGGAATCCCCGTTGCCGTGGTTTCCCCAGGCAGAGGCAAAATAGCTGGAATTGACGACGGCGTAGGCGACCCCTCCGGTCGCCAGCACTCCGGCAAGGCATCCGATCACGGCAACATACAGAGGCTTCGCGTGACCCTTTCGGCGAAGCGGCTCACCAGCAGCGGCATAAAGAACACGGTCAGCAAGATCGCTATCGGCTTGGACGGACTCGAAGGCCTGCTTGATTTGATTGGATTTCACGGTCGCCCTCCTCTAGGATGAATTTGAGCTTCGATCGACCGCGAGCTAAACGCGTTCGAACGGTCGCGGCTGGCACATGCAGTAACTCGGCAATCTCTGAGGTCGAAAAGCCCAGATAGTAATAGAGCACGATGGGGACGCGGAATCGCTCCGGAAGTCGCATAACGTCTGACAGGACCGCCTTGGTCTCATCCTGCGCCGCCGAAAGCGAATCGGCCAAGTTCTCAATATCCTCCACGCGCCTCCATGGCTTTCGAAAGAGCGATTTACATTCATTGATCGTGACCCGGATAAGCCAGCGGCGAAGATGCTCCCAACTCTCAAAATGTCCATCGCTTTTAAGCAGCTTAAGAAAGACATCCTGGGCAACATCGTCGGCGTCGGCACAATCGCGCAGGTACGTCAATGCGATCCGAAACACGACATCCCGGTGATCTTCGACCGCCTGTCTAAATGCCTGTTCTTCCATAATCACCTCCCGGTGACGTTAATGATTCTTGATGAGGCCCTCACCATAGATACGCTTTGACCGAACGGAATGTTTCAAATTCAAGCAGGAAAAACCTACCAAAATAAACCTGTCCCTTTTTGGTAGGTTTTCATCAACAAAAAAGACCCGCTCCCCTGTTGGGAAGCGGGTCTTTGGAAGGACGGTTAACGTACTAGGAAATTACTCCTCGTCGTTGTCCTTGGCCTCTTCGGCATCGTCGGTGTCCACGAGCTGGTTGAGCAGCTCGTCGAGGGAAGCCATGTCCTCGTTGATGGCACCGTTGGCGGGAGCCTTCTTGTCGTCGATCGGGGCGCCCAGGAGCTCCTCGTCGGCGTCAGCGTGATGCGTCGGAGCTGAGGTACCCAGCAGGATATCGTCCGGACCGTCGGGGCTAAAGACCATCTGCAGCAGCTGCGAGAGGTCTTCCTCGTCGGCAACGTCGTCGTTGTTCTCGAGGATGTAGAGCAAATCGTGGGCCTCGAGGCCGTCACGGAGCTCCTCAATCGCCTTGGCACCGATGCCATCGATGCGCAGCAGATCCTCCTCGGACTTGCCGACCAGGTCGCCGACCGTCTCGATGCCAACCTCGCTGAACTTGTTGGTCCAGCGCTGCGACACGCCCAGGTCGTCGAACAGGTACAGACGAGCCTTCTCGGCGGAGATGGTGTGGCCGTTGCGGGTAAACGAACCGTCAGCACCACCGAACTCGTCGTAGCCGGCCCAGTCGAGCTGCTGCGGAAGCTGCTCGTCCAGGTCCTTGAGCTCCACAGGAGCCCACTCGGGCAGCGACTTGGCGTTGGGCGAAGCCGGACCGTCGATGTCCACGTAGCCGTCGGCCGTGCGATACGTCAGCTTGGCGTTGGCGTACGGCTTGAGGCCGGTACCGGCCGGGATCTTCTTACCGACGATGACGTTGGACTTAAGGTCGAGCAGGTGGTCGACCTTGCCCTCGATGGCAGCCTCGGTAAGGACGCCGGCGGTACGGATGAACGAAGCGCTCGACAGCCAGGAGTCGATGTTGGACGCGACCTTGAGCGTACCCAGGATGACGGGCTCGGCCACAGGAGCCCGACCGCCCAGACGGGCAACGCGCTCGACCTCGTCGGCGAACTCGTAGCGGTCGACGTACTGACCAAGCAGGTACTTGGAGTCACCGGGGTTGGTGATCTGAACGCGACGCAGCATCTGACGTGCGAGCACCTCGATGTGCTTGTCGTTCAGGTCGACGCCCTGGCTGGTGTAGACGTCCTTGACGCTCTCGACGAAGGTGTGCATCGTCGACTCGATGTCGGTCAGCTTGCGCAGGTTGCGGAAGTTGACGAAGCCCTTGGTGATCTGGTCGCCGGCGCGAACCTCGCAGCCGTCCTCGATCTCGGGCATAAAGCGCACCGAAGCGGGGACGCGACGCTCGTCGAGGACACGGGTGTGATCCTCGGAGTCGGTGAGCGTCAGCACGTACTCGGACTTCTCGGGCTTAATCGAGAGGTGGCCGGAGTACGGAGCCAGCTCGGCCTCGCGACCCAGGATCTTCTCGTTGACGTTGCCGACGATATCGAACATACGGCTGACCGTAGGCAGACCCTGCGTAATATCGTCGACGCCAGCGACGCCGCCGGAGTGAATGGTACGCATCGTAAGCTGCGTACCGGGCTCGCCGATGGACTGGGCGGCAATAATGCCGACCGCGGTACCGATAGCGACCGGACGACGGGTGGAAAGATCCCAGCCGTAGCACTTCTGGCACACGCCGTACTTGGAGCGGCAGGTGAGCAGCGCGCGAAGCTTGACCTTCTTGAGGCCCGCATCGACCATCTTCTGGATGTCGGCGACCTTCTCGATGTAGCCGTCCTGCTCAAAGAGCACGGTGCCATCGGGAGCCACGACGTCCTCAATGAAGCAACGGCCGACGAGGTCGGTGTTGAGGTCGGTGGTGCCGGGGATGATGAGGTTGTAGGTGACGCCCTCGTGCGTACCGCAGTCCTCCTCGCGGACGATGACGTCCTGGGCCACGTCGACCAGACGGCGGGTCAGGTAACCAGAGTCCGAGGTGTGGGATGCGGTATCGACCAGGCCCTTACGGGCGCCGTAGGTCGAAATGAAGTACTCGAGCGGCAGTAGGCCCTCGCGGAAGTTCGCCTTAATGGGAAGGTCGATCGTCTCGCCGGACATGTCTGCCATCAGACCACGCATGCCGCCGAGCTGACGCAGCTGGGTCTTAGAACCACGGGCGCCGGAGTCGGCCATCATGTACAGCGGGTTCTCCTCGTCGAACATGTCGAGCATAAGCGCTGCGACCTTGTCGGTACAAGCGGTCCACTCGTTAACGACTTCGATGTGGCGCTCCGTCTCGTTGATGAAGCCCTCCTCGAAGTACTCGTTGATCTGGTCGACGTTGGCCTGGGCGCGATCGAGCAGCTCCTGCTTCTCGGCAGGGATGAGAGCGTCCCACACCGAGATGGTGAGGCCGGCGCGGGTAGCGTAGTGGAAGCCGGAGTACTTGATGGCGTCGAGGATCGGGCCGACCTTGGCCTCGGGGTAACGATCGCAGCAGTCGGCAACCAGCTTGGCCACGTCGCCCTTGACCATCTTGTAGTTCATGAACTCATAGTCTTCGGGCAGGCACTGGCGGTTGAAGATGATGCGGCCGATGGAGGTCTCGAAGCGCGCGGTCTTGTTGCCGGTGACGTCGTAGTCGACAAACTCGTTCTTGCCGTTCTTAACGCGGAAGATACGGGTGCCGTCCTCGTTGATGACATTGGCGTCGGCAGCGGACACGCGGACCTGAATCTTGGCCTGCATGTCGACCTCGGAGCGGCAGTCATAGGCGTGCAGCGCGTCATCGAAGCTGGCGAACACATGGTTCTCGCCCGGCAGACCGTCGCGGACCTGGGTCAGGTAGTACACACCGATGATCATGTCCTGCGAGGGGATGTTGACCGGCTTGCCGGATGCCGGCGAGCGCAGGTTGTTCGCAGAGAGCATGAGCACGCGGGCCTCGGCCTGAGCCTGGCTGGACAGCGGCACGTGGACAGACATCTGGTCGCCGTCGAAGTCGGCGTTGAAGGGCGAGCAGACCAGCGGATGCAGGTGGATAGCCTTGCCCTCGACCAGCACCGGCTCAAAGGCCTGGATGGACAGACGGTGCAGGGTCGGTGCACGGTTGAGCAGCACGACGCGGCCGTCGATGACCTCTTCGAGGATGTCCCACACAAAGGTGGCACCGCGGTCGATAGCGCGCTTGGCACCCTTGATGTTCTCGACCTTGCCAAGCTCGACCAGGCGCTTCATGACGAAGGGCTTGAAGAGCTCCAGCGCCATGGTCTTGGGCAGACCGCACTGGTGCAGCAGCAGCTTGGGGTCGGTAACGATAACCGAACGGCCGGAGTAGTCGACACGCTTACCCAGCAGGTTCTGACGGAAACGTCCTGACTTACCTTTCAGCATAT
>URWQ01000049.1 GCA_900551635.1 uncultured Collinsella sp.
GGCGACGCCGGCTTCACCCGCACGCCGAGCGATGACGCGTGCGCCTACACCTGGGATCTCGCGCTCACCAAGCGCGGCAGCGACGGCGACAGGCCGCTTGCCGGGGCGGTCTTGAGCATTGCCGACGACCGCGGTCGCACGCTGACGGCCGACGGCACGTGGGATGCGGAGGGCAAGGCCACCGTCACCACGGGCGAGGACGGCCGCGTGACCGTCTCGGGCGTGGACTCGGGCAAGCTGGAGGTCCGCGAGCTCAAGGCACCCAAGGGCTACACCGCCTTTGAGGGCATGCGCTCCGTGACGGTCAAGGCCGAGGGCCTGGATGTCGACCAGGTGGCCGCCGCCAAGCCCAAGCTCACCATCACGGCCGAGTCGCCCCTGCGCGCCGACAGCGCGGACGGGTCGACGGGCAGCCTGGAGGCGTCGCTCATCAACACGCCCACCGGCACACCCCCTAGCATTACCACCGGAGGCTTTATGCCCTCGACTGGCGATATGGCAATGTACGCCGCGGCCGCCGCAGCGGTCGCCGGAGCCGCGCTCATCGTTGTCGCGCTCCTGGTCAAGCGGGGAGGTGGCAGCCATAAAGAGTAGCTGGCAGCCCCGCAGAGAGCGGGGCGAGACGTAGCGAAGTAGATGCTAAGACACAGACAGACAGATTTAGATCAAATGGAATTCGAGCAGAAAGCAGAGGAAAAGAAGATGAGCATGAGCAAGAACATCGCACGCCTGGCAGTAACGGCAGGCCTCACAGCCGCGTTGAGCTTCGGCGGGGTTATGGCGCCGGTCACGATGGCGTTTGCGGCGGAGGGTGCGACGGGCAGCATCACGATCAACCAGGTCAGGGGTAACGAGAACACCACGTTCAAGGCGTATCAGATCTTTAAGGCAAAAGTCGTTGACGAGGGGAGCAAAGGCAAAGTTGCTTCCGATATCGAATGGGCAAATAATGATATCGATTCCAAGGTGATTACCGCCATTACGGGGTCTACTCAGTACAAGAAACTCGTGGATAAAGACCCCACCAAGACGCTCGCAAATGATGCCGCTGCTCCGGTTGTGGCTGAGTGGCTTTATCAAAATGTGAATGGTACTTCTGCCAGCTCGGCAGATGGCAGCGATGGCACGCGCGTTGCTCCCGGTGACGTGCTTTATGAAATTGCAGCTGCGGTTTCAGGCATGAAGCAAAATGTTGAGGGGGAGACCGCTGCGGGAAGCCTTACGGCGAACACTCCGTGGACGCGCCCGAACACTGATAAAGATGGCCATTACGGCGATGGCTATTATCTCTTCGTGTCGGATGGTCTTACGGATTCGACCAAGCCGAACACTGGCACTTCCCCGATCTTTGCCATTGTTGGCGGTAATTCCGTGGTCGTTACCGAGAAGACCAGCATCCCCACGGTCGACAAGCAGATTCTCGATGACACTGCTGATACGGATGTAGCCAATGCCGAAGAGGGCAACTGGAAGAATAGCGGTGATGCTTGGATCGGACAGGATATCGACTACAGGCTGACCGGTCACGTTGCGGACAATATTGCCTCGTACAATACCTATTACTATGAATTCCAAGATACGCTGAGTAAGGGTCTTAAGGTTGTAAAGAACTCCGATGGCTCGCCGAACGGTTTGCATGTCTATATCGTTGATAACAGCGGCAAGAAAGAGGTTGCACTAGACGCTGAAAATGGTTACACGGCGACTGTGACCCCCGGTGAGACTGAGCTCCTTAATGTTTCTTTTAAAAATCTTAAGACGGTTCAGACTGCTAAGGGAGAGCCGATTGAAGTTGGCGCCGCTTCCAAAGTGGTCGTGACCTACAAAGCTCAGCTCACCAGTGATGTTGAATACAAGGCCGGCGGTACCACCAATGAGGTCAAGCTTGTCTATTCCAACAATCCCATGACTAATGATAAGGGCACTTCTGAGTCGGACAAGGTTACTGACTACGTCTTTGGTCTCGATGTCACTAAGACTGACGCTGACCCGAAAAACGTTAACGCCAAACTCGTTGCGGGGTTTAAGGTCAAAATGATCAAGGAGGGAGACAAGGAAGTTGCCGATGGTGGCCAATGGCTGACTGCGGATGGTGGACTTACTACCGAAGTTAACAAAGCCGGGGAGTTTAAGACTGAGGCTAATAACAAGGTCTTTATCCCTGGTCTCGTTGAGGGTACGTACGAGATTAGCGAGACGACCACTCCTTCGGGCTACAACACTATCGCTCCCTTCCAGATTACGGTGAAGCCGACCTACGATACTGCTGGCAATCTGACGGGGCTCACTGTTTCCGATACCTCCAAAATGGTCGAGACGAACGCGAGCATCGATTCGACCAAGATCCCAGTCACCATCAAGAACAAGAAGGGCTCTGGCCTCCCGCTCACTGGCCTTAATGGCGTGACCTTCACTTGGATCGCTGGTGGCGCGGTGCTGTGCATTGGCGTGGCTCACCTCATCCGCAGCCGTAAGCAGGCTGAGGAGTCCGAGCAAGAGTAACGCTCACTCACCCATCCCTTTGGCAGGTGGGATGTGATGGCCATGAGACTTGCGGACACTTTTCTCGTCCATCCACGCTCTTGCTTTGCCATTCTCTTTTCGGGGCAGACTCCGCACTGGAGTCTGCCCCGTTTTTTTGGACATTGCATCCGGGGCGCCGTTGGAGTGGGAAGGATAAACTGGACTTTCTTTTAAGGATCCTCAAGCGTATTGCCGCTCGTATTCCACTGGAGACATGTAGCCCAGGGTGGAATGCATGCGCACCCTATTGTAATAGAGCTCTATGTACTTGAAGATGTCCTGCTTGGCCTCGTCCCTCGTCCCATAGCTCCTCTCTTTCACCAATTCCCTTTTCAGCGTCTTGAAGAACGACTCGGCCACCGCGTTGTCCAGCGGCGTGCCGGGCCTTGATACCGACTGGACTATGCCATGCGAGTCCAGACACCGCTGGAAGGAACGGGAGGTGTACTGCGCGCCCCGATCGTCATGGAAGACGAGGCTGCCGTCATCTGGCGGACCCTCCCTGCCGACCGCCTGCTCCATCGCGTCGATCGCGACCTTCTCGGTGATGCGCTCGGACATTGACCAGCCCACGACCTTGCGGGAGAAGGCGTCTATCACGGCTGCGAGATAGAGCCACCCTTCTCTTGTGGGTATGTAGGTGATGTCGCCCACCCAAAGCCTGTTGCGCTCGCCCACGGTGAAAGCGCGCTCTACCAGGTTCAACCGAGGGTCTCCCGGCTCGACCTTCTTCTGGATGCGGTGTTTTCGGGTCGCGCCCTTTCCGGCAAGTCCGAGCTTCTGCATGATGCGGAGCACGCGCTTCTCGCTCACGACGATGCCGCTTTTTAGCAGTTCGCGGTTGATGCGCCGGTAGCCGTAACGGCCCTTGTGCCGCTCGAAGGCCTCGACGACGAAACCTTCGATCGCCTCCCGCTCTATCTGGGCGTCGGACTTCTTCCGCCGAGATACTCGTAGAAACCGGATTTCGAGACTTTCATCAGCCCGCATGCCTTCTTGATGGGGCCGATCTCGCCCCTATGCTCTTTGAGGAACTCGAACCTCACGCATGGTCTTGACTCAAGAAGGCCCGGAAATTTTTTAGTATCTCGTTCTCGCGCTCGAGCTCCTCGACCTTCTTCTTGAGCTTCACGATCTCGTAGTCCTTGTTGATCTTCGGGGAGCCGTTTCCGGGGAACGCGCCGTCTCCCATCTCCTCGTATTCGCGGGCCCATCTTCTCAGCGTCGAATCCTTTATGCCGAGTTCCTCCGATAGGCCTTTGACCGTCATTTCCCCGGACAGGACCACCTTTGCCGCCGAGACCTTGAACTGCCTGTCGTATCGCTTTCTTCTTTGGGTCATCTTGAACACCTTTCGCTCTTAACTAGGTGTCCAATTCATCATACCCACTCCACCGTTGCGCGTAGGATTGGGCGTATGGTTAGCGAACAGATGTTTGCTAATATTGCGTTTACCAGCTGTAAGTGCGAGTGCTCGCAGTAAAATATCCTTGCGACGCATCCCGTGCGCGGGCGGCCGACGACTCGATCGGAGGTCCCCAAATGCTGAAATTCCTTAACGCGCTCGCCGCCCTCGCGGCGGTGGGCTCGTTCGTCATCGCGTTTCTTGACTCGTATGAGGTTCGGTTTAAGGTCCGTAGGCGCACACGCGGTGCGGACGGTAGAAGGCATTTGCGCCGCAACAAGCGCAAATAAGAATGCCCGGGGTTAGAGGCCCGGGCATTTAACAACACCGGAAAACTAGGCCGCCCGCGCTTTCGAACACTTACGCGGGGTGCGTCGTTTCCTGTAGCTATTGTATCCCGAATCGCCCCGCCGATTCGGGACATTTTGAAAACTCAAATGCTGGCCTATGCACGCAAGGAATCGTCAATTCCGAAAATTATGTATAATTCCAATATAAACTGGAATCAAACGAAAACGATGGAAATGAACGAAGCGCTAATTTACTTACAAGAAGCACTAGGCCTCTCCGCTAAGACCAAAACTTGGCCTGAATCCGCACGCTTGCCGCTGCATCTGCGGGCGATTGAGGTCCGCGCTGTTGACGCAAACGGTTTTTCGTTTTTGCTCGCAAGTTTGCCTACTGGCGTCGGGCTTCCCGAGGCTAAGAGAGTCTATAGTCAGCTAGCCTTGCGCGCGGAGACTCCTGTTGTCGTTTCGTTTCCTGATGCCGATGCACGTCAGCGCAAAGCATTGGTCGCACAAGGGATTCCCTTTGTCTGCCCAGGTAGACAGGCTTTTCTCCCATTTATGGGTACAGCCTGCACGGAGAGGGGCGGTGTTCGGTCTCATAATCACGCGACCAAGATGTCACCCAACGCGCAGGCTGCCGCAATCTGGGGAGCAGCCCAGGAGTCATATCGTCCCTATGACCTTTGTTGTGCGCTTGGGATTTCGGCAAGCCGCGCGAGTGAGGCCATAACCGAGCTTGTTGACAGGGGGCTCGCGAGGCGCGAGCGTCGCGAGCGACGTGTCGTCGTGTTCCCTGTTGCCGTTGATCTTCTGCTCAGCGAGCACATGGCAGAGCTCTCCTCGCCTGTCTCGAAGGTCTTTTTTGCAAGGAAGACGCCGAAGATCGACTATCTTGTTGACGCCGGGGAGACGGCGCTCGCTGCGCGTTCGATGCTCGCTGGGCCGGGTATGGAACAAAAGGCCGTCTTAAGAAGTGCATGGCGTCAACTGAGCGACCTCGAAGTCGCAGACGGGGAGTTGCCGGATAACGAAACGGCGATGATCCAAGTGTGGCGCTATGCGCCCGTGTTTGCCGACTCCTCTTGCGTCGATGACATTTCGCTTGCGCTATCTTTGGCGGCAATCGACGATGAGCGAATTCAGCTCGAAGTCGATCGCATGTTTGGAAAGGAATATCCATGGCAAAAAGCGCTGTAGAAGGCCTCCAAGAATTTCAGCAGCATATGCAAGAAGCTGCAGGATCGTATGCTCTTATCGGCGGCACGGCATGCGACATTTTGCTCTCGGAGGCGGGACTTCCGTTTAGGGCGACTCACGATTTTGATGTGGTAATTGTCGCCGATGACCGGTTGCCTCAGACGGCAGAAGCTATATGGACTTTGGTGCGTGATGGCGGCTACCGCTGCGGCTGGGGCGAAGGTAAAGACTCATGCTTTTATCGGTTTACAGAGCCAAAGAGGCCGGGTTACCCCCATATGATTGAACTCTTCGCGAAGTGCCCCGACTTTCTAAAGGGTCGTGAGGGGATTGATGTGGCGCCAATTCACGTTGATGAAAACATAAGCAGTCTTTCGGCAATTTTGTTGGACGATGCTTACTACAGCTTGTTCCTTCAGGGAATTCGGACCGTAGACAGCGTTTCGGTCCTGGGTACGGAATACATTGTCCCGTTCAAAGCGAAGGCGTATCTCGACCTAAAAGCTAGAAGGGAAGCGGGGGAGAACATTGATTCGAGGAAGGTAAAAAAGCATAAACGCGATGCGCTGAGGCTTGCTCAGCTGCTTGGCGAGTCGGAAGGTGTCGACCTGCGCGGAGAACTGAAGGACGATATGCTTGCGTTTGTCAAAGATTGTGAGGTGGGCGACGTCAATCTGAAACAGATTGGGGTTGCGGGCGTAACGATGGCGCAGTTGCTCGAGACGATGAAAGCAACATATGGCTTGATTGGTTGAGTGGGGTTACGTGGCCCGGACGGTGCAGCCAAGCTGCGTTGTCCGGCGCATGAGCTCGCTAATCGGCTATTATTTGTTTAGACAACCTGAGCTGTAGAGGAGTGACCGGCGATGGTGCAGGGCGCCAAACATATGAAGAGCAGTAACGCCGCGGCTAACGGTGGCTCAAGCCCTCAGCCCAAACCTCAACCAAAGCCCAAGCGCCGTCGCAAGCGACTGCCGCGCTGGGCCGACCGGCTCATCACCATCGTCATCATCCTTATTGGCGTGGGCCTTATGACCTGGCCGTGGATCTTGGACCGGCTCGAGGCCTCGGGCGTGTTCAACCAGATCAGCACGGTGTCCAGCACCGTGGACGCGCTGTCTGCCGAGGAGCGCGAGCGCATCCTGCTCCAGGCGCGCTCCTTTAACGAGCAGCTGGCGGGCGAGGTCACCGAGCTCCCCGCCGACCAGATCGAGCCCTACGCCCAGCAGCTCATCTTTGACCGCGACCCCATGATGAGCTGGGTCGAGATCCCCTCCATCGACGTGAGCATGCCCATCTACCACGGCACGAGCGAAGAAGTCCTTATGGCGGGCGTCGGCCACCTGGAGGGCACGAGCCTGCCGGTGGGCGGCACCTCGACGCATTGCGTGCTCACCGCGCACTCGGGCATGCGCAACTTGAGCATGTTCGACGACATCCATTCGTTGGAGCCCGGCGACCTGGTGCTGCTGCACACCATGAGCAAGACGCTCGCCTATAAGATGGTGGACTCCGAGGTGGTACTGCCCGAGGAGACGGAGTCGCTGACCATCGAGCCCGGCGCCGACAAGGTGACGCTCGTCACGTGCACACCCTATGGCGTGAACGACCATCGCCTGCTGGTACACTGCGTGCGCACCAAGTACAACAAGAAGGACGTTGACAAGCAAAAGTCGCTGGCCGGCCGCCACTGGGGCAAGCGCGAGTTCGCCGTGCTCATCGTGGTCGTGGCCATTGTGCTGTTGCTGCTGGACATCGTGATCCATGCGGTCCGCAAGCGCCGCAAGGCCAAGGCCTCGGCATAGAGCATCGTTCAGAACCACCACAATGGGGACAGGCACCTTTGTGGTGGTCGGGACTTCCAAACCATCACAGCATTCGATGAAAATCTCGATTTTGGCGAAAGGCGTCGAATGTTGTGATGGTTTTCGTTGTGGGCGGCGCGGTTTTCGCTATGGACGGTGCGGTTTCGCTGCAGAACCGCCAGCCCGCCGCCTGCCAACCGCCGCTCTCGTTACGTTTTCGCTGCATTTGGGTAAAGCACCTGCTCCAAGCGGCGTTGCCTTGTATACTAGAGCGGTTTATCTGTTATGCGGAAGGGAGCGCCTATGGCACTCAGCGAGAAAGACGTGCGCGGCATCGCCGAGTACGCAAAGATCGCACTGACCGATGACGAGCTCACCCAGATGACGTCCTACCTGAACGACGCCGTCCAGATGCTCGAGCCCGTCTTGCAATATGACTTGCCCGACGTGGAGCCCACGTTCCATCCCATCGGAAGCCTGTCCAACGTGATGGGCGATGACCTGCGCGAGCCCGAGCGCGACCTGCCGCTCGACGTTGCGCTCGAAAACGCCGGCAGCGCGCGTGACCGCTACTTCCGCGTGCCGTCCATTTTGGGAGAGGGGGGTGACCGCTAATGGCGCGTGCTTTCGGAGAAATGGGCATTCGCGAGCTTCAGGCGGGTCTTGCCGCCAAGGAGTTCTCGGCCTCGGAAGTGGCCAAGGCCACCTTTGCGCGCATCGCCGCCGCCGATGAGACGGTGCATGCGTTTCTGGAAACCACCGAGGCTCTGGCGATTGACACCGCGGCCCGCATCGATAAAGCCATCGCCGAGGGGCGCCTCGCCGAGATGGGGCCGCTTGCCGGCGTTCCGGTGGGCTACAAGGACAACCTGAACCTCACGGGCACCCACACCACCTGCGCTTCGAACATGCTGCGCGACTACGTGTCGCCCTACACGGCCACCTGCGTGGAGAACACCCTGCGCGCCGGCGCCATTCCCATCGGCAAGCTGAACATGGACGAGTTTGCCTTCGGCGGCTCCACCGAGACCTCCG
>URWQ01000050.1 GCA_900551635.1 uncultured Collinsella sp.
AGGAGGCCACTTAATGTGGCCTCCGTCGTGAGCAGGACTGTAGAGCAGGAAACTTAACCCCCACACCCCTCACGCGGCGGGCAAACTCGCCTTGTGCTCTATCACGCTAAAGTGTATGATTCTGAACGTTACATGACTTACTTTACTTAACTAAAGTGCCACCAAGGGGGAATACCATGAATACCGATATGTCTCGTCGTCAGTTTGTTGGTCTAGCCGGCTCGTTTGCCACGGTGCTCGGCCTTGGTCTTGTCGGCTGCGGCGGTGGCGCCGGCAAGGGCTCCGCTGCTGGCTCTGCCGCGGCCAAGGACGTGAAGGGCGCTGCGGAGTCCAAGAAGCTCGTGGTGGGCTTTGATAAGTCCTATCCTCCGTACGGCTTTGTGGGCGACGACGGCGAGTACACCGGCTTTGATCTCGATCTGGCCAAGGCTGTTGCCGACAAGCAGGGCTGGGAGGTCAAATACGAGGCCATCGACTGGGATGCCAAGGATACGCTGCTCAACTCGGGTGCCATCAACTGCATCTGGAACGGCTTTACCATGGAGGGTCGCGAGGACGACTACACGTTCTCCGAGCCGTACATGCTCAACGAGCAGGTGCTGGTGGTAAAGAAGGATGCAGACATCAAGAGCTGGGACGATCTTGCCGGCAAGACCGTGATTACCCAGACCGATTCCGCTGCGCAGGATGTGCTCGAGGGTGACCAGAAGGATCTGGCGGCGACGTTTGCCACGCTCGACACGATCGGCGAGTACAACACGGCCTTTATGCAGCTCGAGAGCGGCGCGGTCGATGCCGTGGCTTGCGACCTTTCGATTGCCCAGTATCAGCTTGCCGCCAAGCCCGATGCTTATACGCAGCTTGATGAGCCGCTGTCCAGCGAGCACTACGCCGTCGGCTTTAAGAAGGGCGACACCAAGTCGGCCGACGCCGTGACCGAGTCGCTCAAGGCACTCTACGATGACGGTACGGTTAAGAATCTCTGCGACAAGTATTCAAGCTATGGTCTATCTTTCGATAATTGGGTGCTCAAGTAATGTCTATTCAGGTCATGATGCAGATGCTTAGCCAGGGTTTCTTGGTCAGTTTGCAGTTGTTTGTGCTGACGCTGTTGGGGTCGATTCCGCTGGGAATTCCCGTGGCGTTTATGCGCATGAGCAAAATCGCGCCGCTTCGCTGGATTGCGCGCATCTACATTTCGGTCATGCGCGGTACGCCGCTCATGCTGCAGATGTTTGCCATCTACTTTGCCCCGTACTACGTGTTTGGCATTTCGCTCACGCCCGATTCCAAGTGGACGGCGTGCGTCGTGGCGTTCATCATCAACTACGCCGGTTACTTTGCCGAGATCTATCGCTCGGGCTTGCAGTCCATTCCGCGCGGTCAATACGAGGCTGCCGAGGTGCTGGGCTATTCGCGCATGCAGACGTTTCTGTATATCGTGATGCCGCAGGTTGCCAAGCGCATTTTGCCGGCGATGGGCAACGAGATCATCACGCTGGTCAAGGATACGTCGCTGGCGTTTGCCATCGGCGTGGGCGAGATGTTCTCGACGGCCAAGGCGCTGGTCGCCTCGCAGGTGAGCATGGTGCCGTTTGCGATCGCGGCGCTGATTTACTGGGTCTTTAACTTTGTGGTCGAGATGCTGCTGGGCGCCGCCGAAAAGAAGCTGGACTATTATCATGACTAACTCGGTGATGAAAATCGAAAGCGCTCGCAAGGCGTTTGGCGGCAATGAGGTGCTCAAGGATATCTCGCTCAAGGTAAAGCGTGGCGAGGTCGTGGCGATTATCGGGCCTTCGGGTGGCGGTAAGTCCACGCTGCTGCGCTGCGCCACGCTGCTCGAGACGCTCGACGGTGGATCGCTCTCGTTTGGCGACCTTGCCGTCGCGACGGATGCGGGTTCGGGCGCGGTGTACGCAAAGGGCGATGTTCCTAAACAGGCGCGCTCGCGGTTTGGTCTGGTGTTTCAGAACTACAATCTGTTCCCGCACTATACCGTGATGAAAAACATCACCGATGCTCCGATTCGCGTGCTCAAGCGTCCGCGCGAGCAGGCAGAGGCACGTGCATGCGAGTTGATCGCGCAGATGGGGCTTACGGGCAACGAGAACAAGGTTCCTTGTGAGCTTTCGGGCGGTCAGCAGCAGCGCGTGAGTATTGCCCGCGCCCTAGCGCTCGACCCGGAGATCCTGTTCTTTGACGAGCCGACCTCGGCACTCGATCCCGAGCTGACGGCCGAGGTGCTGCATGTCATTAAAGACCTTGCCGCGCAGAATATGACGATGGTAATCGTGACCCACGCGATGCAGTTTGCGCGCGATGTTGCCGACCGCGTGGTCTTTATGGATGGCGGCCGCATTGTCGAGGAGGGTCCTGCCGAGCAGGTCATCGACCATCCGCGTGAGCAGCGCACCCGTGAGTTCTTGAGCCGTATCGAGGGATAGGCTCAGGTATTTACTCAACTATTAATTGAGGCGAATCCGCCGCAGGTCTTACGGTCTGTGGCGGCTTTTTGTTTGCATCGACGGGATTCAATAATCGCCTCACAAGCTTGTCTCTTCCTCTCGCCGCCTGTATTCATACGTGCGCCGAAAGGTATGCATGGACAGCCGCCCGTGAGGGTAGGGTGGTGGCATAGGACATTTGGAGGGTGAGTCGGCTCGGCTGCCGACCATGCTGCTCCCGGGATGGCACCGACCGCGAACTCTCCCCGTTGGCGTCGCGCATTGCGCGCGGCCCTGCAAGGAGGTCATCATGGGTGCTCCCAAGACCGGTAACGTAAGGAACGTGGTGCTCGTAGGCCAAGGCGGGGTGGGCAAGACTTCACTCGCCGAGGCCATGCTCCACCTTTCCGGCAAGACCGCCCGCCTGGGCGGCCACGACGGCACCAAGCCCACGCTCGACTATGACCCCGAAGAGGTCAAGCGTGCATTTTCCATCTCGACGACCATCGCGCCGATCGACTGGAAGGGCGCGCGCATCAATGTGCTCGATGCCCCGTGCTACCCCGATTTTATCGGCGACGCCTTTGCCGCGATGAGCGTCTGCGAGACGGCTCTGTTTGTGGTCGACGCCGAGGCCGGCCCGCAGCCTACGACGGTTAAGCTCTGGTATGCCGCCGAGGACCTGCGACTGGCGCGTGCGGTGTTCGTAAACCGCCTGTCGCGCTCCGAGGCCAGCTTTGCGACCACGATGGACCTGCTGCAAGAGCGCTTTGGCACGCGCCTGGGCGCCGTGACCCTTCCCTGGGGCGAGGGCGAGGACTTTGACGGCATCATCGACCTGGTGCGCATGAAGGCGCGCCATTGCAACGGCACCGAAGCCGTTGAGTCGGAGATTCCCGAGGAGTATCGTGCCCAGGCCGAGGAAGCCCATGACCATCTGTGCGAGCTGGTGGCCGAGGCTGACGATGAACTGATGATGAAGTACTTGGAAGGCGAGGAGACGCTGACGCAGGAGGAGCTTGAAGGCCTGCTGTCGAAGGCGATCGCCGAGCGCATCTTTGTGCCGGTCTTTGCGGGCGATTGCATTAAGGAGCAGGGCGTCAACTCGCTGATGGACGACATCGCCACATACTTCCCGGCGCCGACCGACTACGGCGAGATGCCGCTTATCGACGGCGATTCGCTCAAGATTTCAAGCGACGATGATCGTCCGGTGGCGTTTGTGTTTAAGACCCTGGCCGATCCGCAGCAGGGTCGCATCAGCTTTATTAAGGTGCTGACGGGTACGCTTGAGCCGGGCCTTGAGCTGGTCAACGCGCGCACGCGCAAGGGCGACCGTCTGGCTCACCTGTATGTGATGTGCGGCCGCGACATGACCGAGGTCGGTCACGCCTATGCCGGCGACATTATCGTGGCACCCAAGCTGGCGGCCGAGACGGGCGATACGCTCTCGATTACCGGCAAGGTCGAGGCTGCGGCGTTTAAGTTCCCCAACTCGCAGTACCGCATCGCCATCGAGGCCGAGAATCGCGGCGACGAAGAGAAGCTCTACACGTTTATCGAGAAGGCCTGCAAGGCCGATCCGACCATGAGCATCGATCGTGACGAGGAGACGGGCCAGACCATTATCTCCGCCGTTGGTGAGGCGCAGGTTTCGGTGCTGCTCAACCGTTTGGAGGATCGCACCAAGGTCGTGGCCAAGAGCGTGCCGATCCGCATTCCGTATCGCGAGACCATTCGCCGTACGGCAAGCGCGCAGGGCCGCCACAAGAAACAGACTGGCGGTGCCGGTCAGTATGGCGACTGCTGGCTGCGCGTTGAGCCGCTCATTGGGCCCGACGGCACGAGCGATGGCTATGAGTTTGTAGACGAGGTCGTGGGTGGCCGCATCCCGCGCTCGCTCATCCCCGCCGTGGACAAGGGTGTCCAGGAGACCATGAAGGACGGCATCATTGCCGGCTACCCGCTCACGGGCATTCGCGTGGCTGTGTACGACGGCTCGTATCACAGCGTCGACTCCAACGAGATGGCGTTCCGCGCGGCGGCTCGCATCGGCCTGCGCAAGGCGTGCGCCGATGCCGACCCGGTGGTGCTGGAGCCCATCGAGGAAATCACGGTGACTATTCCCGAAAGCTACGCCGGCGCTGTGATGGGCGACATCTCGGCATCGCGCGGTCGCGTGACGGGTATGGAGACCGATGAGCGCGGCGACACCGTGGTCATTGCCCAGGCGCCGCTGGCAGAGCTGACGGATTATTCGACGCGCCTGCGCTCTATCACGCGCGGCACGGGTGACTTTACCATGAAGCCCGCTGGCTACGAGCAGGTTCCCTACGATGTTCAGGCCAAGCTGGTCGAGCGCTATGAGGAGGGCCGCGCCAAGTAGCGTGTGGTTTTGCCTGCAATGTGGACGCTGACGAAAAGGCCGCCCTGGGTAATCCAGGGCGGCCTTTTTTGATCCCATGGGGACGGAGGAAAACGAATCATTTTTGGGTTACGGGCGGTGCGGTCGGCACTAGTCTCCGGATGCCTGGTTGCGGCCGGTGGCGTAGTCGATCTGCACGTGCGGCTGCAGGTTGTAGCAGTACACGTGGAAGCAGAGGGTCTTGCCGTGGTCCTCGACCGATTGCGCCTCAAGGCGCACGCCGCGGCAGACAAGTTCCTCTTCGTTATACATGGGTGTGACGCGATAGAGCACGTGGTTGCCCGTCTCGCGGATGTAGCCGAGAATCTGCTCCTCAAACGGCAGCATGCCTGTCTCGTTGAGATAACGCGTGCCGGTGAGGAGATTCTTGCGGTTGGCGTTTTCGCCGCAGAGCGACCAGGCGATGAGATGGCAGCGGTTGTAGAGGCTCTGGCCCGGAATAAAGTCGTAGCGCTGCTGGCGCCATCCAGCGGGATGGATACGCGAGATATCGCCGCGCTCGCCTTGACCGAGTGATTCGGGGCCCACGCAGGCGAGCGCTTTGCGGGTGCGGCCCAGGCTGTCAAGCTTGGAGAACTTCTTAAAGCAACCCTCTTCTGTAGCGCGCTCGTATTCATCGAGCGTGAATGATGGTGTGCCGAGCGGGTGCGTGCTGTCGGCGCGCAGGGCAACGTAGGGGTTGCCGGCGTAGTCGGGAATGCTGCTGAGATAAACACCGCGGGCGCGGTTGAGGTCGGGGTTTTCGACCTCGTCGATGGGGGTGGCGGCGCTGTCCGCGGAAGCGCCGTCGCCGGTGTCGGTTGTGGCGGAATCGGAGCCATCGCCAGAGTCCTGGCTGTTTTGAGGGTCCGGGGAGCTCGCCGTTCCTGATTCGAGCCGATCGACCAGGTCCGCCTCGTCGTCGGTGCGGCTGGGACTTTCGTTTTGTTTTTCGGCCAGAGCTGCCGCCTGTTCATCACTTTGCGGCGACAACAACTTGGGCGCTCCGTCGAGCGACCCTGTGAACAGCGCAAACCCCAGCACCACGGCGGCGCCGATGGAAAGTACTTGCTTGTAGGCGGACTTGCGCGACATTGCGGCTCCTGGATGGACGGTTGGGAATCTACCAGTCTAGCAGGAGCCGGCAGGGGCCGTTCTGTCGAACAAATACTCAAGATTTGGGATAGACGCTACTGATTCATTTGCCTCATATGGAGCTGCGGTGGTTGTGTATGTGGGGCTATTTTGCGTTTCCCCAGATAAAACCCGCCAAAATAAACCTGTCCCTTTTTGGCAGGTTAA
The DNA here is from genome assembly GCA_900551635.1 of uncultured Collinsella sp. Classification (GTDB taxonomy): domain Bacteria; phylum Actinomycetota; class Coriobacteriia; order Coriobacteriales; family Coriobacteriaceae; genus Collinsella. Next base: position 6,154 of record URWQ01000050.1, read on the forward strand.
TCGGGGGACTATTTCACCGCAACTTAGGGCACGGTTAGGGAGTGTGCACCTTAAAGAGTGGTGCCCTTGATTAGAGAGGTCGCGCTCGTCTCTCTAATTGTCTCTCTAAAGAGAAAGCCAGTTAAAGAGATAACATTGGGCTATCTAACAGTGAATTCGATACATCTCTCTAAATGTCTCTCTAAAATAAGGTGCTTATCTCTCTAAAGTTAGAGAGATATACTATACTTTAGAGAGATAAATCTATCGTTTTAGAGAGACGGAATGCCAATGCTGCTGGATGAACCTCTTGGCCTTATCGTTGAGCGCCTTCGCAGGCGGGGGACTGATGACGCATCGGTAGAAGTTAAAGCCTGCACGAATAAATTGAGCGCAGACGTATGGGAGACAGTGAGCGCTTTTGCGAACACTGCGGGTGGGCTCATTATTTTGGGCCTAAACGAAGCCGAAGGATTTGTTCCTTCGGCTAACTTTGCTATCGATAGGGTGCGCGATCAGTTTGTTTCGGGTATCGGAGACGGAGGCTCAGCGGCAGTGGTGACCCATGCGCCACGGTACGAGCTTGATCGAGGCGAGGTCGACGGGCTCCAGGTGCTTCTGGTGCGCATCTTTGAACTTGAGCTTAAAGCGAAGCCTTGCTATATCGGCGCGCGCGGCGTGCAGAACGGTAGCTACAAGCGCGTGGATGATAAAGATATCAAGATGTCACCCGCTGAGCTATATGAGCTGCAGAGTGCGTTGCTTCCGAGCGATGCAGACGGCACGGTGGTTTCGGAGGCAACAGTCGAGGATTTGGATCCAGATGTCGTGCGGTCTATTATCGCAAATCGCCGGCTGCAGACCCCCCGCGTTTTGCGCGGGGCCGATACGCTGGAAAAGCAGCTGGTCAGACTCAATATCACTACAAAGGATGGTGCGGTGAAGCTCGCAGGGCTTCTGTCGGCGGGAATTTACCCCCAGCAGTTCTATCCCAAACTCATGATTGATGTCGCCGTTCATTCCGATGTGGAAAAATCTGCACCCGGGCAACCCCGGTTTATTGACCGCCAGTTGTGCGATGGCCCGATTCCGGCTTGCATCGAAGATGCCCTTGTCGCGATTGGACGGAACTTGCGCAAAGCGGCGATAGTGCAAGGCGCTGGCAGAAGGGAGGATTGGGAAGTTCCCCAGGAGGTTTTGCGCGAGGCCTTGGCAAACGCCTGCATCCATCGAGAATATTCGCCCATGTTTGTGGGGCAGGCCGTGAGTGTCGATATCTATCCAGACAGAATAGAGATCAAAAACCCCGGTGGGCTTTGGGGCGGAAAGACGGTGGACAATCTTGCAGACGGGGAATCGCGCTGCCGAAACCCAAAGCTCATGAGCCTAATGGGGGCGACGCCGTTAGAGCATGCCGAGGGGCCCGTTGCAGAAAGCCAGGGATCTGGTATCCCGGCTATGATTCGCGAGATGGAGTCTCGTTCGCTTGGAAGGCCGAAATTTATCGTTAAGGCCGATTCGTTTACGGTGCTGCTTTCCCGGCACGGGGCGGAGCTTGCTGAAAACCGCACGTGGATTCAGAGCCATGTGGGCACCGAGCTGACGGATCGCGAGGAAACATTGCTCATGTTTATGCGGGAGCATGGGTGCGTATGCGATGTTCAAAAAATACGAGAGGCCCTGAAGTGGGATTCGGATGACATTCGCCTGATCTGCGGGAATCTTGTCGATAAACATGTCCTGTCAAAATGTGGCAAAGACACGTTTGAGATTATCGATATGAGCAGAGAATCGTCAGCTTCGACAGCGGATAGGATCCTGGAGGCTCTCAGAGCCGAAGTGGATATGACGGCGCGAGAAATAGCGGTTGCATCGGGGGTCAAAATTTCGTCCGTCCGCTACCATCTGCCAAAAATGGCGGATAAAGGACTCATCGAAGTAATGGGTTCATCGACGAGCCGCAACCGCCGCTATCGGAAGA
>URWQ01000051.1 GCA_900551635.1 uncultured Collinsella sp.
CGCCGACGGCATGCAGGCGACGCCGACGATGAGGGTTGCCGCCTCGTGGGCCGCGTAGTAGGGATCCGGATAGCGCGGGTCGTTGAAGACGCTGCTCAAGTTCGCGAGGCCGTTGATGTCGCAGGCGTGCACGCCGAAGAGCACCCGGGGGCGCACCTCATCGGCGTAGTCGGTCACCTCGTTTCGCTCGGCATCGAACTCGAAGAGGGTCTCTTTGGCCGGCAGGAGGTACTTCTTGGGAGAGGCGATGGTCGTGGGATAGTCCAGCGCGATGTCGTCGAAGGAATCAACGGCCGAGAACACGTACTTGTTCCCCCGCTTGACCGGCGCCACCACCTCGTAGCGCTCCATGAAGGCGGCGACGAGCGCCGGCATCTCCGTCTCGTCAATGACGCGATACAGCATAGGCGATTTTGTTCCTTACGTCCTGCGCGCAACGGTTCGCGCAACGGTTCCGTCTCCCCTCCATAGTAACGGCTCTTCCGCCGCCCCGCTCCCTCGCTCAGGCCGATGGCCCAGAAAAACCAGACGGAAACGCAAAAAGCCCCTCTCAGGGCTTTCCGATAGAGCCATTGCCAACTCACATTGTTGGCAAGGTCAGCGAGAAGCCCCAAGGTGCCGATAGTTGGCGCGTCTCACGGCCGAGCGTACTAAGGTACGTGAGGGCAAGCGAGAAAGCGCCAAATATCGGTGCATTGGGGCTTCGCAGTGTCGGCTTAATCTTTTTTAATTAAAAAAGATTTTGATCTCGCGCTCGGCGGACTCAGGGCTGTCGGAGCCGTGGATCACGTTGGCGTTGACATCGACGGCAAAGTCGCCGCGGATGGTACCAGGAGCAGCCTCAAGCGGGTTGGTAGCGCCCATGAGGGTGCGCATCTTAGCAACAGCGGAGAGACCGGAAACGACCATCTTGACGACCGGACCGCTCGTCATAAAGTCGCAGAGACCGCCAAAGAAGGGCTTGTCGGCCAGATGGGCGTAGTGCTCCTCGACGGTAGCGCGCTCGAGCGTGGTCATCTCCATGCGCTCGATAACAAGACCGCTGCGCTCAATGCGAGCAACAATCTCGCCGATTTTGTGATCGCGCACGGCGTCGGGCTTAATCATGATGAAGGTCTTCTCGATAGCCATAAAAGTAGCCTTTCAAGTAGGTTCGCGCGTGCCCAAGTCCCATTCCGGCACCCGCCTGGACTGCATCGTAACAGAGTTTTAGCGCAGTTAAACAAAAAGCTGTTTATTGAAACGTTGCAATTTATTGAAGCGTTCCATATGTGTCACTTCTGTTTCGAAGCCCGATTAGAGTACCATCCGACTGCCCATCAACCGCATCGAGCAGAGCAGACGGTCGGTTGCCGCCCGCGAACGTACCCCCTTCACAACCTGCCCAAAGGTCCTACAGAACTTCTCGACAAGCCCCTCCCCCATAGCAACAAAATACGGGCGCCCACATCAGCAGACGCCCGTAAAGCAAAAAACGATTCCTCAATAAATGGACAATACGGCTTCAGCCAAACCTCTACTTTGCCCCGTGGCCCATCTCGACGACCTTAGTCAGCGATCCAAACACGCCCTCGTCGGCCACGAGCTGCGCCTTGGCACGCTGCAGCTGCACGGCAACGGCGGCAGGGGCGGTGCCGCCCTCGGTCGTGCGCGCGGCGACAATCGACGGGATGTCGAGCGCCTCGGTAATGTCGCGCTCAAAGAGCGGGCTTGCCTCCTGGAACACCTCAAACGGCAGGTCCTCAAGATTGCAGCCACGCTTCTCACACATCAGGACCAGATGGCCCACCACGGCATGTGCCTCGCGGAACGGCAGACCACGCTTAGCCAGGTAATCGGCAACATCGGTGGCGGCAAGGTGCCCCACGCCGCACTCGCGCGCCATGGCATCCTCGTTGACGGTCCAAGTCGAAATCATACCGGCCATAACCGACAGGCACTGCATGAGCGTATGGGCGGTATCGAGCGCGCCCTCCTTGTCCTCCTGCAAGTCCTTGTTATAAGCAAGCGGCAGGCCCTTCATGGTCACGAGCAGCTGCACCAGGTTGCCATACACACGGCCGCTCTTGCCGCGGATAAGCTCGGCAAAGTCGGGATTCTTCTTCTGCGGCATGATGGACGAGCCGGTGGAGTACGAGTCGGAAAGCGTGATAAAGCCAAATTCGGAGCTCGACCACAGCACGATCTCCTCGGAAAGACGCGACAGGTGCATGGCCATGACGGAGCCGGCGTAATGCAGATCGAGCAGGAAATCACGGTCGGAAACAGCATCGAGTGAGTTAGGAATCACGCCCGCAAAGCCAAGTTCGGCAGCCGTCATCTGGCGATCGAGCGGATAGCTCGTACCGGCAAGCGCGGCAGCACCCAGCGGGCAGTTGTCGGCGGCATCAAAGGCGGCCTTCAAGCGTGTAAAGTCGCGCGCGAACATCCAGGAATACGCCAGCAGATGATGCGAGAGCAGCACGGGCTGAGCGTGCTGCATATGCGTGTAACCCGGCAGAATCACCTTGTCGTACTTCTTGGCCGCATCCACCAGCACATGGCGCAGCTCAAGATTGGCCTCCATAAGCTCCTTGGCCAGCGCCTTGACGCCCAGGCGTGTGTCGGTCGCCACCTGGTCGTTGCGCGAACGTCCGGTATGCAAGCGCTTACCGGCCTCGCCGATGCGACACGTCAGCTCGCTCTCGATGGACATATGAATGTCTTCGTCGTTGATGTCGAAGGTGAAGTTGCCGGCATCGATATCCTGTTCGATTCCGGTCAGGCCCTTGGCAATCGCCTGCTCGTCCTCGGCACTGATGATGCCCTGGGCCACCAGCATTTTGGCATGCGCCTTAGAGCCGGCGATATCCTGCTTATAGAGATGTTTGTCGACCGGCAGCGACGCGCCAAACTCCTGCGTGACCTCGGCCACGCCTGCCTCAAAACGACCGCCCCAAAGAGCCATGGAACCGTCCCCTTTCTCCAAATACCAAAACAAGCGCCCAAAGCAATGCGCCATATCGCTAAAGCGATTTTTCAACCGCTAGTTTTACACATTCCCCACCGTGTGCGGAGCCATGTAGCTAATTTGCAAAGAAGTGACGCGCCATGCACTTGGCGCCCAACGTCTCCCTCCGGATGTTGCCCTGCGAACCATCGATCCAGGCCTTCAGGCTCATAGGGACGTCCTCGACCCTTGCAGCATCGAACTCGGGCGCGAGGGCAAGTAAAGCATGCGCGATAGCATTGAACATAATGGACACTCCTCATATATATAGGCGCAGAGCCGCCAAATTGATAGAAGGAGCCCCGCCGGACAACCCCGGCGGGGCTCGGACTCAGCCACAGTTGCGGCATCATATATGCGGGCGGAACGTAGGGGCCACCGATGTTAAGAAGTGTCAGCAAGCATAACGAAAGGTAGGGACCCCGTGCGCCCGTTATGTATCACGCGGATGGGCCGCGCGGATACCAAGGGAAGGAGGCGCTAGGCCTGGGCGGCAGCAGAGCTGGGGCCCTGGACCTTTGCCCACGTCTTGAGCGACAGCGTATCGATCTCGATAAAGCCGGCGCTGGCCTTCTCGTCAAACGTGGTGTCGCGGTCGTAGGTAGCCAGGCCGTAGTCGTAGAGGCTGAAGGGACTCTTGCGGCCGACGACATGGCAGTTGCCCTTAAAGAACTTCAGACGGACAGTGCCGGTCACGAACTTCTGGGTATCGGCCATAAAGGCGTCGAGCGCGTTCTTGAGCGGGCTGTACCACTGGCCGTTGTACACGGCGGTGGCCCAATCCTGCTCGAGCTTGATCTTGGTCTTGAGCAGGTCTCCCTCGACGCAGATGTCCTCGAGCGCCTTGTGGGCGGTGATGAGCGTCAGGGCACCGGGAACCTCATAGCACTCGCGGCTCTTGAGGCCCACCAGACGATCCTCGACCAGGTCAAGACGGCCAAAGCCGTTGTCGCCCGAAATCTTGTTGAGGGCGATGACGATCTCGGAGAGCTTCATCTTCTTGCCGTCGACGGCGACAGGCTTGCCGGCCTCAAACTCGATCTCGGTATAGGTCGGGGCGTCAGGCGTGTCCTCGGGGTTCTTGGTCATAACCCAAGCGTCATCGAGCGGCTCATTCCAAGGGTCCTCCAGGTGACCGCACTCGATGGCGCGACCCCACAGGTTGTCGTCGATGGAGTAGGGGTTATCGTTGGCACCCTCGGGAACCGGCACGTTGTGGGCGTGGGCATAGGCGACCTCGTCGGGACGGCACTTCAGATCCCACTCGCGCACCGGGGCGATAACCTTGAGCTCAGGGTCGAGGGCCTTGACGGCAGCCTCAAAACGAACCTGGTCGTTGCCCTTGCCGGTGCAGCCGTGGGCGACGTAGGTCGCGCCAAACTCGTGGGCGACCTCAACAAGCTTCTTGGCAAGCAGCGGGCGAGACAGGGCGGAGAGCAGCGGATACTTGTTCTCGTACATGGAGTTTGCTGCGATGGCTTTGGTCAGGAACTCATCGGAGAACTCGTCGCGCAGGTCGAGCACCTGGCAATCGAGAACGCCCAGGTCGAGCGCCTTCTGCTTCTTGGCATCCAGTCCGGTCTCTTCCTGGCCCACGTTGCCGCAGACGCAAACGACATCGAGATTCTTCTCGTCCTGGAGCCACTTGACACATACGGATGTATCAAGACCACCGGAATATGCGAGAACGACTTTTTCCTTGCTCATGGCTGTTTCCTTTCGCCCTTGGTAGCTAGTTAGAACATCGGTCAGTTGCAAGTCATTTCAAGGTCATATACCGTGCAATATCAGGTTAAATAGCAAAAATCAGCACATACATGCCCTAGAAACATGCAGCAATGTCGTGCTAAAACCCAACGACCTCAAAATGACTCTGTTGAGGCAATTCGCCCCATGCGGACAGAGACGATTGTTATCGTCGTCGGGAAATTGCGCGCTGGCGTCGGATGGCATTGTCTGCAGTGGTGATGATCTTTACGAACTGCATCTGCCTCTCCTTTCACGTATCGCCGGGCGCAATTCAAATATCGTAAACGGTACCTTTTACTCGGTAAGCGGTTGTTTTTCCGTCTCCGTTTTCGATGGTCGCTATATTACGCTAAAGTGCCCGCAGCACAAGCGACAAATTCAAATTTCTGAAAAGTTTTTTCATTACTTTGTGAAGCGTGGTGCAAATACGCACCATTCCTGCGAAAATACGCTCGACTACTAGTTGATGGTTATAACGTCTGAAACAATCTCGAAACGAAAGGCGCATTTTTATGCAAACTTACGAATCGGACGCCAACATCGGCAACATTAAGATTCTCGCCGTCGATATGGACAAGACGCTGCTGACCGACGAGCGTGTGCTGCCCCAGGGTCTTGATGAGCGCCTGGACAAGCTCGCCGACGCCGGCATCGTATTCTGCCCCGCCAGCGGACGTCCCGCCCCCAAGCTCGAGGAGATGTTCGAGGGCATCAAGAACCGCCTCGCCTTTTGTCCCGACAACGGAGCTTGCGTGATCTATCGCGGCAGCTATATCTATAAGAGCAATATTGACGTGGAGCTGTATCAGCAGGTCTTGAGCCGTGCCTCGGAGGATCCTCGCGCTGTCCCCGTCCTGTGCTGCTTCGACGAGTTCTACGTGCTTGCCCGCGACCATCAATACCACGACGAGATCAGCGTCTACTACAACACAATCAACTACGTCGACAGCTTTGAGGGCCTTGATATCGAGTCCAACAAGATTTCGGTCTTCTTCCCCGGCTACGACGCCGAGCCCGCTTTCCGCGAGACCTATAACCCCGAGTTCTCGGACAAGCTCTACGTCACCAACGCCGGGCGCGAGTGGATCGACTTTATGAACCTGGGCGTCGACAAGGGCGCCGGCGTCGCGCACCTGTGCGAGCACCTGGGCATCGATATTGCCGATGCCGCCGCCGTGGGCGATACCTACAACGACATCCCCATGCTCGAGCGCGTCGGCCACAGCTTTATCGTGGACAATGCCGAGGAGCACATGAACGCGCACGCCAAGTGGCGCATTCCGAGCAACAACGACGGGGGCGTACTGACGCTCATCGACGCCATCTTGGCGGCTCGGTAGCCGTCCCATCGGGCCTGGCCGGGCGGCACGGGTTAACTTTTCGCTCGGTCAGGTCCTGCGCAAGACGAAAGCCACATTATGTGGCTTTCTTTGCGTGCGGAATCTACGAAAAGTTAACCCGTGCCGCCCGGCCAGGCCCTAGGTTTACTTACCTGCCGCCAAGATGGCGTCTTGGCGTCTAGATACTTGGCTGATTTTTCGGAATGAAGGGGGCTCCTTGTTGGCAAGGAGCCCCCTTCTGCTTTTGGCTACTTTGGGGTTGTTAGTACGTCTTTATTTGGCATCGGCCCAGGTTATGCCGGTGCTGGCTTCGGCGATCAACGGTACGCGGAGGTCCACTACGTGCTCCATGACGTCGCGGACCATGGCGGTTAGGCGCTCGACTTCGTCGACGGGGCACTCAAAGTCCAGTTCGTCGTGTACCTGCAGGATCATGTGAGCGGCAAAGCCCTCTTCTTCCAGGCGGCGGCTTACGCGGGCCATCGCGATCTTGATGATGTCGGCCGCGGTGCCCTGCATGGGATGGTTCATGGCCGTGCGCTCACCAAAGCCACGGAGTTGCGGGTTTTTGGCCTTGAGCTCCGGAATATGACGCCGACGACCGTACATGGTCTCGGCGTAGCCCGTCTGCTTGGCGCGTGCCACCACGTTGTCGAGGAACGTGCGCACGCCCGGGTAGGCCTCGTAGTAGCGGTCGATCATGTCGCGTGCCTCGGCCATCGAGATATGCAGCGACTGCGACAGGCCGTAGGCCTGCTGGCCATACACGATGCCAAAGTTCACGGCCTTGGCGCGACTGCGCAAGTCGGGCGTTACCTCGGACACCGGCACACCAAACACGCGCGCCGCCGTCTCGGCATGGAAGTCCTCGCCCTCGTTAAAGGCGCGCACCAGGTGCTCGTCACCCGAGAGATGTGCCAGCAGACGCAGCTCGATCTGCGAGTAGTCCACCGCCAAAAAGACGCTTCCCTCGCCTGCCGAAAACGCCGTCTTGACGGTACGACCCAGCTCCGAGCGCGTCGGGATGTTCTGCAGGTTCGGGTCGCTCGAGGACAGACGCCCCGTCGCGGTGATGGTCTGGTTGTACGTGGTGTGCACACGACCGTCACCACGGCGCAGCGGGCCCAGCGTGTCCAGATAGGTGGACTTGATTTTGGACTTCTCGCGCCAGTCTAAGATCAAACGAACAATCTCGTGGTCACGGGCAAGATCACTCAGTACCTTGGCATTGGTCGAATAGTAACCGCGCTTGGTCTTTTTGAGACCCTTGGTCGGAAGGCCCATCACATCAAAGAGCACATGCGAAAGTTGCATGGGGCTGCCGATGTTAAAGGTCTCGTCACCGGCAAGGTCGCGAATGCTTCGTTCGACCTCGGTGATCTGGGTCGCCAGACCCTCGGACAGACTGTGCAGGCGGTCGGGGTCCACGAGCATGCCCGCGCGCTCCATCTTGGCAAGTACCGGAACGAGCGGCATCTCGATGCCATCGAACACGTTGGCGGCGTTCTCACGGGCCATGCACTCGCGCAACGGCGCCACGAGCGCCAGCGTCAGAGCCGCAGTACGGGCGGCAGGCGCCGGAGCGTCCTCACCAGCACCCTCTGCACCGCGCGCCGCAGGCAACGCCATCTGCAGATAGGTATCGGCCAGATATGCCTCATCGAACTCGGAGCGATCGGAATCCAGCAGATAGGCAGCGACCACGGTATCGAAGATACGCGTGGAATCGGCAGCGAGCGGATCCATGAGCTCGGGCTCAGAAGAATCGATGGGCGAAAGCTCGTGCAGCAGCGCTTTCGTATCCGGGCTCGCCACGCGGCCCTCCATAAACAGGCTCGCAAGCACGCCGGCGATCACACCGTGAGCGAAGTTGAAGCCCTCAACCTCAGCCGCCGCACAGCTGTCGCCCTCCTCGAGCGCGAACAGGCCCTTGGACGTCGCCAACCACAGCGTGCGCGTCAGCCCAAAGAGCGCGCCCTCTTCCTTGTCGTCGTCCACCACGGCGGCGACCCACTCGCCGG
>URWQ01000052.1 GCA_900551635.1 uncultured Collinsella sp.
GTCGTTTCCTTTGTCTTGAGATCTCGCCCGCGAAGAATCTGGTAGGCATAACGCAGGCGACCCCTCTTGAACCCCACGCCCACCGTGGCGCGAATGATATGCGTCGGCGAGACGGTCATGAGCGGGTTGTACGAGGTGCCCTTTGCGGGCGCATGGCTCATGGCGCAGAACTCCTCTATACGCTCCCTCATGGCAGGTTCGTAGACCGAAAGCAGGGTCATGATGAAGTCATCCTGCTTAAGCGCCTGCCCTTGCGAGTTCACACGCACAAAGATGTCCGATACGGTCTCCTCGTCAGCCGATTCGGAAATCTCCAGCGTCGGCAGAAGATAACGCTCAAGCCCGAGCAATGCGTTGAGCCCGCTCTCGACGGCATCCTCGCCGTCATCGTCGAGTTCGGGTTCTCCCTTTTTGGCATTCGCTTCGTTAAGGCGCTTGATGAACGCCCTGCGATAGGCGCTCAGCTTGTTGTCGTGGTTCGCCGCGAAGGCCTCGGATACGTCCGGCACATAGCGCGAATCCTTCTCGGTCGAGGCGTCGGCATTCTTGAATGAGCGTGCGATGGGGTCGTAGGCGACCTTCACCGTTCGCTCCCTGAAGTTCTTGTCTCGCACGGACACGCCGTACAGGGAGCTCAGAAGGGCAGTGAGTCTCTGCTGTCCGTCGATGACAAGGGACTTGGGGACGGCATACACCTTTTGGTTCGAGCCTATGGCAGACTTCTTGCCCGCGTTGTCGCTCGGAGAGTCCCACAGCATCACATAGCCAATAGGATATCCGCGGAGCATGGAATCAAGCAGGTCGCGGACCTTTTCGTTGCCCCACACGAAGGGTCGTTGCAGGTCGGGCAGACCGATCTTGCCCGTCTGAACGTCCTTCAGGATGTTACCAACCTCCAGCGATATGGGGTTATAGATGGAATTTGGCACTATAGTTCACCGACCTTCTTGGCGTACAGGTTGAAGAGATGGGCGACTATCTTCTCCTCGTCCCCACCGAAGTCGATGCCATAGGCGGCTTCGACGGCGGCGTCGAGCGCCTTGTGCGCTGCCATCAGCTCGGGGAAGAACGTCTCGTTCTTGGGATCGTACATGTCCGCGAGCGTCGCACCTTCTTGGGCATCCCGAGCGTCGAGCACGGCTTGGGCGCAACGCTCGACTTCCTCGCGTTGGGATACCGTGGGCTCGGGCCAGACGAAGTTGTTGTAGACGATGCCACCTGAATAGCGATAGTCGGATTTGAGACGACCCGCCACCGTCCGCATCCATGCGTTATGGAACTGCGACTGGAGAATGCCAAAGTGATAGAGGGAGGCGTTAGGGATAAGGAACACCAGGTCACTGCAGAGCGTCTCTGGACCCACGAAACCCATAGGGATATAACGCCTACGCTCGGATGATACCTTGGGGACCACAATCGAGTTCCCCTTCGGCATATTTTCAACGTGAAAATGAGCTGGTCTGTCTGCGAGCTTTCGAGTTGGCACGCTTTTACTAGCCAAACGATATTCGCGAACAGCCTCGATGCGCTCGCGACAGCGGGGAAGCTCCTTCAGCTCCGCAAAGGTAGCGTCTCCAAGATAGAGACACCAGCGGCTTTCACCATGCAGGAATTCCCTGGAACCAATCCACCTGTGAAAGTACGACTTGGCTCCTGGTTCTCTATTTAAGAAATCAGTCTTCTCCTCATCGGCGAACAGGTAGAAGCCGCCGTCAATGGGCTTGTTTCCAATTCCGATTTTGGGAACATCACAAATAGGCTTATTCCGATTCCAAATAAATGCGTCCGGAGCATCGGAAAGGTATGCATTGATGCTCTTCGCGGCTTTCTTAACTTCAGCCGTATCGGGCGTGTCGTGGACATACAGTCTCTTCTCGCAGTTCTCTCGCGAGAACCCGACGATGACACAGAACACGTGTGCCTTGTCCGCAGCCTCGTTGTCCCAACGAAACGTGTTGTGCGCGAAGTCGATATGGATACCCAGGTCGTGCAGGGGTTTCCAGAGGTTGGCGACCTGCTCGCCCTGACATATCGAGTTGGTCGAGACCAGGGCGCAGCGCGTGCGCTTCCCTTGCGTGAACCTCGCGGCCTTCATGTACCAGGCCCCGCAGTAGTCGATGTTGCCCGCGTTCTTCGCACCATCGAAGACCTCAAGGAGCTCTGCCTTCTGCTCCTTGGATTGGTTGCGAGCACCCAGGAACGGCGGGTTGCCCACAAGATAAGTAAGGTCATCGGGGAACACCTCGGACCAATCGGTCTTGAGGGCGTTGCCCTCATGGAGGTTGCTGAGGCTCCTGAGCGGCAGGAAGTCGAAGTCATAACCGACGTATATCTCCTGCGTCTTTCGGAGCATCTGCTCCTCGGTGATCCAAAGGGCGGTCTTGGCGACTGAGACGGCGAAGTCGTTTATCTCGATGCCGTACAGTTGATCGAGAGATACGCGGACTGGGCTGTCCTGTGCAATGACGAGGGATGTCTGACCCGCGTTGCCGGTCTCCTCGCTGAGCTCGTCCTCGATGATTCGGTTCTCGATGGTGCGCAGCTGCCTGTACGCCTCGGTAAGAAAGTTGCCCGAGCCGCACGCGGGGTCACCGATGGTGATGGAGGCAACCTTGTCGTGCAGCCTCGCCAGGGCCTGCTTGCGTTTCGCCGCCGTCCTCTCGCCCTCGGCCTCGTGCAGTTCGTCCCACAGCTCGTCGAGGAAGAGCGGCCTGAGGCAGCGCTCAATGTTCTCGACGCTCGTATAGTGCATGCCCCCGGCGTGGCGCGTCTCGGGGTTCAGCGTGCCCTCGAACACGCCGCCAAAGATGACGCCCGAGATCTCACGCCAATCGAAGTCCTGGGACGCGTCGGTGATTGCCCCGAGAATCTCCGGGGTCATCTGTGGGACGATGATGGAGGAGTCGGCGAACAGCCCACCGTTCACATACGGGAAGGCCGCGAGGTCCTCGTCCATGTACTCGTCCCTCTGCTCTAAGGGCGTGTCGATCGCCTCGAACAGGTCCACCAGCTTGCGGCGGAGCTTGGCAGGGTCACCCTCGCAGTACCTACCGAACGCCTGGTGCGATTGCAGGAGGTCGGCGTCCTCGGCGTAGAGCAGGAAGATGATTCGGGTGATGAGCACGTTGAGCGAGCGCTGCTCCTCCTGTGCGCGCTCGTCCTTCTCCTCAATGTGGTGGTACTGCTTGGCGAGGGCATCGTAGAGCCTGGAGACGTAGGCCCCGGCCTCGATGGAGAGCTGCTGCTCCTTGTGCAGGCGGCTCGTCTCGTTGGAGGTCAGGAAGGACAGGAGATACAGGCTGTCCTGGAGCTCTTCGAGGGAGAACTCCTGCACGGTGTCCTCGGGCCGCTCGTTGTCGAGGTCGTAGAGGCGGAAGGTCCCGAAGTTGCACGTCATCACCCAGCGGGGGCGCTCGGAGTACGGCAGGTGCCGCGCGTACCACATGGCCTGCTGGAGCGGGGTCTCCATGCCGCCGTTCCTGGGTTCGGGCTTGTCGAGATCGATGCCCCACGACTTCTGCTCGCAGAGGAAGTTGTGGTCAGAGACGAACACGTCAATGCGACGGCCTCTCACCTTCCGCTCGAAGTCGACGAAGCTGTCTATGGTGTTGGACGGGATGCCCAGAACGTTGATGAGCAGGTCAACCCAGAACTTCTGCGTATCCTGTTGCTCGTTGTTGGAGCCTGCGGGGATGGCACCGAGGCGCTTCTTCCACCGTTTGACGAACTCCTTTGCCTCTTTCTTGCTGGCAGGCATTCCGGACCTCCTGCGTCGTCATCTCTTTCGGACAATTTTAAGGGGTAAGGGTGGTACCGCGGACGGAAGGGCGAGTCTTCAACGGTCCCCGGTGTCGGAGGGTCCCGAGTAAAACCCGGAGACGCCGGGGACTGTTAGAAACTCGCCCATCTCACAGCAACGTCAACCTAGGTTTTCAACGCTTTGCATAGCCGAAGGGCCCCACATCCAGCCCGTAGGCTGTGGGAAGGGTTGAAAACCGGCCCCGAGGACAAAATATGGAGTTGAGATGATTTCACCATAGAAAGAACTTTCATCCCTAGCTCACCCCTCAATCGAGTTTTGCCCCTATTCATACAAAACAGGCCAGACGATTTACACCGTCTGACCTGCGATTTTCCTGGTGCCCCCGGGCGGATTCGAACCGTCGACACCCGCTTTAGGAGAGCGGTGCTCTATCCCCTGAGCTACGGAGGCATGCTGCACTAGTGTAGCAGATTTACTGCATCGCCATACGTCGCATGACTAGACTTCGAAGTTGCGGTGGAATAGTTCCTGTCTGAAGCATCTAAAGCCGTATTTAGGAACTATTTCACCGCAACTGATGAGGAGCTAGTTGCCTTTGTGGAAGAGGTTTTTGATAACGGAGGGGATGCTCTTGGCGCCCTTGGCCGTTACATCGATGAAGTCGGGCGAACGCACGAGCTTATCCTCGTCGACGTACCTACGAACCGCACGAAGCGTCTCTTTGTCGTCGCGCGTCGAAAACGTAAAGTGACCGTTGTCCTTGGTAAAGATGGCAAAACGCGTGATCTTCTTGGTGCCGCGTAAAACCTCGGCGGCAATATAGTCGACCTCGTCCCATGGGATTTGAATATAATCCTCGGGATTGCGCTCGTTATAGTACTCAAACGCCTTATTGCCCACCATCACGTTACCGTGACTGGTAAGCCCCATCAGGCAGGTTGCCGGCGTTGCCAGATCGACCGTGCTGTTCTGAGATTGCGCCATGCGCGCCTCGCCCTCCAAATAAAACAATCGGACCGCATCCAGTGTACCCACCGGGTGCGGTCCGTTTCAATGGCTCAAAAGCCCTTGCCTAGCAACTCTCGGTCTTAAGCCGAAGCGTGCTTACATGAAGCCGCAGACGCGACCGATGATGCCGACGGCGAAGAGAGCCAGGATGATGACGATCGGGCTGACCTTCTTCTTGAGGAGCTTGCAGACCAGCAGGGTCAGGCACACGGCGGCAAGGCCGGGGATGAGCTGATCGAGGTTAGCCTGAAGCGTGGTGACCTTCACCTGATCAAGGGCGTTAGCACCGATGGAGTTATACATCGTCAGTGCTTCCTTGACACCCTCAGAACCGGAGGGCAGGTTAGCCCAGTCGATAAAGGCGCCAGCAGACTGCGTGACCTTGGAGACGACCGGGGTGAAGGAGATGGACACCCAGCGCTCGACCAGGGCGCCGATGATGAACATACCCAGGATGGAAGCACCCTCGGTGACCTTGCCCATCAGACCGCCGGAGAGGTCCTTGGCGATGGAGGAGCCGACCTTGTAGCCAAACTCCTGCGTGTACCACAGGAAAGCGTAACGGATGATGTTCCACGCGAAGAAGAACAGCAGCGGACCGGCGATGCTGCCGGACAGGGCCATGGAAGCGCCCAGAGCACCCAGAATCGGGCGAAGGGTGAACCAGAAGGCGGGGTCGCCGACGCCGGCGAGCGGGCCCATCATACCGACCTTGACGCCCTGGATGGCGACGTCGTCGATCGGAGCACCGTTGGCGCGCTCCTCCTCGAGGGCGAGGGTAACGCCAATGACGGGGGCGGAAACATAGGGGTGGGTGTTATAGAACTCCAGGTGGCGCTTAAGAGCGGCAATCTGGTCATCCTTGCTGGTGTAGAGCTTCTTGATCGCAGGGATCATTGCGAAGCACCAGCCGCCGTTCTGCATACGCTCGTAGTTCCACGAGCCCTGAAGGAACTGATGACGGAAGCAAACCTTCTTGCGGTCAGCCTTGGTGAGCTGAATCTTGTTCTCTGCCATATGTATCACTCCCCTCCTACTCGTAATCGTTCAGAATGTCGCCGAGCGGGTCACCGGAGCCACCGCCCATGCCGCCACCCTGCTTGGCCAGATCCTTAAGGCCAAGGTAGATGAGGGCAAGGGAGATGCCGATGAGGCCAAGGGCGATCAGCGTGAGCTGAGGGATGGCAGCAAGGACAAAGCCGAGGATGAAGAACGGCCAGGTCTCCTTGGTGGCCATCATGTTGATGACCATGGCGTAACCGACGGAAGCGACCATGCCGCCGCCGACAGCCATGCCGCCGGACAGCCAGTCGGGCATAGCGTTAAGCGCGTTGGTAACAGCCTCGGCCGGGATGATGCACAGAAGCACTGCCGGAATGGCGATACGAAGGCCCTGCATAAGGATGGCAATGTACTGCCAGCGCTCGATGCCGGCGAAGTCGCCCTTCTCGGCGCAACCGTCCATGGCGTGAGCGATAGCGGTAGCCAGGGTACGGCAGATCATGGTCAGGAACAGACCAGCGACCGACAGCGGGACGGCGACGGCGATGGCGGCGGTAACGGCCTTCGACGGATCGGTAGCGCCGCCGTTGAGGGCGAGCACCATGATGATCGAAGAGGCGACCGAGGCCAGAGCGGCGTCAGGCGCGACGGCGGCGCCGACGTTAGCCCAGCCAAGGGCCATCATCTGGAGCGAACCGCCCAGGAGGATGCCCTCCTGAAGGTGACCGGTTACGAGACCGATAAGCGTGCATGCCACGAGCGGCTGATGGAACTGGAACTCATCCAGAACGCCTTCCATACCGGCAAGCAACGCGACAATCGCAACAAGCAGAATAGTGATTGCAGACATGTATCGGACCCTCCTTTACTATGCTTGAGCGGCCAGTTCGGCCTTAGCTTTCTTCAACATGGCGTCGAGATCCTCGGAGGAATCCGAAGGAACCTTGCGGACCTCGAACTTGACGCCCTTGGCCTTGAGGGCCTCGAGAGTCTTGACGTCGTCATCGCCCATAGCGACGGCGTTGGTGACGACGACCTTGCCCTTGGAGTGAGCCATGGAACCGATGTTGACTTCCTTGATGTCGACGCCGGCCTCGATGGCCTTGAGCAGATCCTGCGGGTTCTCGAAGAGCAGCATGGCCTTGGTGTCACCAAAGCGCGTGTCCTTGACGACCTCGGCCATCTTCTTGATGGGAACGACGTTGGCATGGACTCCCGGAGGGGCAGCCTGCTCGATCATGGTCTTGCGGAGCTCGTCGTGAGCAACGCCGTCGGAAACCACGATGATGCGGTTGGGGTTGATCTGCTTGGTCCACGTGGTGGCCACCTGACCATGCAGCAGACGGGTGTCGATACGGACGTGGGCAATCTTGATGTGCCCGTCGCCGATGACCGTTCCCGGAGGGATGGCGCCTGCAGGAGCAGCGGCGGCCGTAGCCGGCTTCTTCTCCTCGGGCTCCAGAGACTCGGGCTTGACGCGCACGCCAGCCTTAGCCTCAGTCACGAGATGTTTTGCGATCGCATGTGCAGTGTTCTTTGCGTCAAAGCGCTGCGAATATGCCTCGATGAGCATAGGCAGGTTGACACCGGTGACGATAGCCCAGGAATCGTGGCCCTCGATGAGCCCGCTAATCTGGTTGAACGGCGTGCCGCCCCACAGATCAACGAGGAAGAGCACCTGCTCCTGGTCCTCGAAGGAAGCGACTGCTTCCTCGACCTTGGCACGGAAGTCGTCGGGGCCCATGCTCGGCTCGAGCGAGACCACGGCAACAGACGGCTGATCGCCAAAGACCATCGAGCCCGTCTGCTTGATTCCAGCTGCCAAGTCCCCGTGGCTAGCAAGAACAATACTTACCATCACATAACCTCCTTTTTGTCTACGTATTCCCTACACGACATTAAGGAAGTATACCTGTTTAGTTTGTGGAATTATCGCTAAATTTGCAAAAGGTTGCATTATTTGTTTAAACGTCTAGGTTTGTTACAAGTTGATTACGTTGCTGGTTTTTCACTCATTACCCGCCAAGGCGCCGCTCATCAAGCCGCGCATTTTACAGATACAAGCAGGCTGTTCATTAATATCGATTTTAGGCAAGTGCGAATGAGCTTGTACTGCCACTATTTTGTTTAAACAGACATAACTTGACCATTAGCTTGACTTATGCTCTAGCGCAAGTAGTCATTGGGGACGTTCTTAAACGACTAGTCGTTGGGGACGTTCTTGTTTGACTAGTCGTTTAAGAACGTCCCCAACGACCAAGTTAGGCGATGTGGAGGGGGTTGGCGGCGTCGACGGCGTCGGGAGCGTCGG
>URWQ01000053.1 GCA_900551635.1 uncultured Collinsella sp.
TCGTGCGGGTCCTTGCCCTCGGCCTCGGCACGCATGCCCAGTACCAGGTTACGCAGGCCCGCGACCGTACCGTCCACGTCGGGAGCGGGCTGGTCGGCATGCAGATAGGCCCAATCCATCATAAAGGTCGCCGAAGACAGCGCGCCGATGGCCAGCGCGTCGTCGGGACACGAAAGCTCGACCTCAAAGACACGCTCATCGTGCTCGCTCACGCGAGTGCGGCCGCACGAAATGCCGCCAGCGAGACCGGTCTCGTTCATGGCCTCGACTGTCACGTGCTCCAGCAGATGGCAAAGCTCGGTCTGGCCCATGCAGTCCTGGAATTCGCGACCGGAATCGCCCAGGCACAGATGCTTGGCAATCGCGGGTACCAGGTAGTACACGCGCGCCGTGGCCTCGATGTCCTCCGAGGTCATGAGCGGCATGCCGGGGTTCACCAGCACGTGCGCGCAGATCTTGTCCTCGCTGACGGTGACCTTAAGGATGTTGAACAGGCCTGCCATAACTCTCCCCTACTCTTCCTTGCCCTACTCGTCGCCGTCGTGCGGGTCCGCAGAACCCGCGTCCGACGCCGCCGGCTTATCTGCCGAGGACTCGGAATCCTTCTTATCGGTTTCGGCCGGAGCGATCACGCGAATGAGCGAGATGCGCTGGCCACGCATCGACTGCACCTTAAACTTGTACCCCGCAACCTCAAACACCTCTCCGATGTCGGGCACCGAGTCGCAAAGCTCCAAAATCCAGCCGGCGATGGTCTCATAATCATCGCTTTCCTCGAGCGGCCAACCAAGCTCAATCGCGTCATCGCACGAAAAACGCCCATCGACGAGCCACTCGCGGCGCGAAAGGCGCGTGAGGTACTTGTTGTCGGGGTCGAACTCGTCCTCGATCTCGCCCACGATCTCCTCGACGATGTCCTCGATGGTGATGATGCCGGCCGTGCCGCCGTACTCGTCCACGACCACCACGATCTGGTCGTGCGAGGTCTGCATCTCGGACAGCAGCGGCAGGATGTCCTTGGTGTCGGGCACAAAGGTGGCGTCGCGCAAAAAGTCGGCGATGGGCTGGTCGCCCTTGCCGTCAAGCGAAGGCTGGATCAGGTCCTTGATGTGCGCGATGCCGGCGACGTTGTCGGGATCCTCGTGATAGACGGGGATGCGGCTAAAGCCGGTCTGGCGCATGGCGGACAGCACGTCGGCGACCGTCTCGTCGTCCTCGCACATGGTGGTGTCCACGCGCGGCACCATGACCTCGCGGGCAACGGTGTCGCCCAGGTCGAAGATTTCGTGAATCATACGCTTTTCCTCGTCGAGCAGGTCGTCCTGCTCCGAGACCATGTACTTGATCTCTTCCTCCGAGACGTTTTGGCGGTCGTCAGCGCTCTTGATGCGCAGGATGCGGGCCAGACCATCGGAGCAAGCGCCGGTCAGCCACACGAGCGGACGGGCGATCTTTTGAAACACCGAAAGCGGCCCCACGACCTGCTTGGATACGCCTTCGGCATTGGCCAGACCAATGCGCTTGGGCACAAGCTCGCCAATTACGATGGACACAAAGGCGACGGCGACGGTGATGATGACCGGCGCCAGGCCGCGCGCGATGGCAGAAAGCGGCGCGATGCCAAAGCTCATGAGCCACGTGGTGAGCGGGTCGGACAGGCTCGTCGAGGCGACGGCGGACGAGGCAAAGCCCACGAGCGTGATGGCGACCTGGATGGTGGCGAGCAGCTGGTCGGAATCGGCAGCCAGCTTAATGGCGCGCTCGGCGCGCTTGTCGCCTTCCTCGGCCTCGTGCTCCAGCACGGCGCGCTTTGCCGTGGTGAGCGCCATCTCGGACATAGAGAAGTAGCCGTTGATGAGGGTTAAAACGAGGGTAGTGATAAGGGAGATGGTTATGTCCATCGGGAGTTTCTCGAACCTCCAAGATTCGGGCGTCAGGGTAAAACGTTGATGACGGATACGGCAATTGCGCCGGCGCCCAAACGAGGACGCGGGCGCGCAGGCATGGTCGCTAGATTACGAAGAGGATCACCGCCATGAACTGGAAGATGCTGCCGGCGAGCACCCACAGGTGAAACACGCTGTGCAGATAGCGCACGTTTTTGGCGATATAGAACGGCACGCCCGCGGTGTAGCACACGCCGCCGACGGCGAGCAGGGCAAGTGCCACGGGGTTGAGCAGCGACACAAGTTCGGGCAGCTTAAAGACGACAAGCCAGCCCATCAGCAGGTAGACCAAGCCACTTACCCAGTGCGGTTGACGCTCGCGCATAAAGCACTCGAGGGCGATGCCGACAATGGCGATGGCCCATACGGCAAAGAACAGCGCAGGGCCGCCGTCGTTTGCGAGCGTGATAAGGCAAAACGGCGTATAGCTGCCGGCTATGAGCAAGTAGATACAGCTGTGGTCGATAATGCGGAACACGCGCTTGGCACCCGCGGGCTGAATCGCATGGTAGAGCGTGGAGGCAAGGTATTCGAGGATAATGCTGACACCATAGACAATCGCCGCGGCCATGTGTGCCGGGCCTCCGCCGCGCAGGGCGGCGAATACGATCAGGAGCACCAGGCCCGCGATACCCAGCAGGCAGCCGACACCATGGGTGACGGAGTTCATGATCTCCTCGCCCACCGTGTAGTGTGGAACGGCCGCGGTCTTGGGTCGCGGCTTAGAACTGTCGCTCGAATCGGACATGCCGGTTACATCCTCCAACGTAAAGAGTTCTCAACACTATATCAAAGCGTCTGGGTACGTGCGAAATTTGCACCATATGTGACCCTTTGTTTACCCATTCTTTGCTTGTTGACGCATCAACGGCGAACGTCCATAATGCGCTTGCATTAAATGTTGATGTATTAACATCTTATAGGAGAATACCGCATGGCTCAAAACGCACGTTCCCATCGAAAGCTCAAGATAGCCGGCATCGTTGCACTGGTGGTTGTCGTTGCGCTGCTCGGATTTGCCGGCAACTTTCTGTTTGACTTCGCGCTGAATCCCCAAGCGCCGTACACCATGAAGATGATGCAGGATAGCAAGAACGACAAAGAAGGCGAGCAGCCGGATGCCGAGGAAATCGAGGCGCGGGCGTGGTTTAAAGAGAATCGTGAGAGCAGCAGCCTAACCGCAGATGACGGAACCGAACTTGCCGCTTGGTATTTTGCCGCCTCGGAGAACACCCACGATTACGCCGTCTGCCTGCATGGATATACCAACGAGCCCATCGGCATGGCCCGATACGCCAAGCGCTTCCACGACCGCGGCATGAACGTGCTCGCGCCTGCCGCCCGCGCCCACGAGCGCTCCGGCGGCGACTATATCGGCATGGGCTGGCCCGAGCGGCTCGATGTCGTCGCATGGATTGGGCGGATCGTTCAGGCTGACCCCGAGGCGCGCATCCTGGTCTTTGGCGAGTCGATGGGTGCGGCAACCGCCATGAACGTCGCGGGGGAATCTCTGCCCGCAAACGTGAAATGCATTATCGAGGACTGTGGTTATACGAGTGTTTGGGACGAGTTTTCTCTGCAGCTCAAGGACGTGTTCGGCCTGCCCAGCTTTCCCTTGCTCGATGTAGCAAACTTGGTGTGCAACGTGCGCGCGGGCTACGACTTTCATAAGGCGAGCAGCGTGGAGCAACTCAAACACGCGACGATTCCCATGCTGTTTATCCACGGCGACCAGGACACCTTTGTGCCGTACGACATGCTCGACCAAAACTACGACGCGTGCGCCAGCAAGGTCAAGCAAAAGCTCACCATCCATGGCGCCACCCACGCCAAGAGTGCGCAAGTTGACCCCGAGCTCTACTGGAACACAGTCAACAACTTCCTCGACGAGTATTTTTAGGCAAAAAGCAACGTCTGGGGCTTTATCTGACCCCCTATTTTCGGAAGTATGCGGCAAAATCTGGAACTGCCGACCAGACCGCAGTTTTACCAACAATTTATCAGGGGTTTTGTTGCCAAAAAACGTCGCGTGCTCGGCGGTCTCGAAATTTGCCGCATACTTCCGGAAAGCCGCCCGAGAGCGTTGCGCTCGCGGGCGGCTTTTGCTCAACTAACGCTACAAAGGCGCTTGTTTTGTCCAATAGATAGGCGCTATTTGACCTCGATGAGCTCGTACTTGCTCGTGCCCAGGCCGATCTTCTCGGCGTGCGCGATGCAGGTGCGCCAGTCGGTGTCGGGATGCGTGATGCAGAAGGGGTCCTTGGCCTGATCGCCCTCCAGATGCTCGTGGTTGTGCTCCATCTTGGCCGCGCTATCGGTAAGCTCGGTGTTGGGCAGCGGCTCGGATGCCATGACGGCATCGGCACAGGCCTGGTCGATGGCGACCGGGTCGAAGCTCGCGAACATGCCGATATCGTTGACGATAGGCGTGTCGTTTTCGGGATGGCAATCGCAGTTGGGGCTAATATCCATGGCAAGCGAGATATGGAAGCTCGGGCGGCCGTCGACAACGGCCTTGGTGTACTCGGCGATCTTGCAGTTGAGCACATCGGCCGCGGCGTCATAGCCGGGCTTGATGCAATCCTGGTTGCATGCCGCAATGCAGCGGCCGCAGCCCACGCAGCGATCGTGATCGATGGCGGCCACGTGCACCGTGCGAGTAGCGCCGCTGGCAAGCTCGCGCTCGCGGGTGTCGTCAAACGAGATAGCGTTGTGCGCGCAGATCTTTTCGCAGGCACGGCAGCCAACGCAGTGCTCGGTCGCGACGTTCGGCTTGCCGGCGGCATGCTGCTCCATCTTGCCGGCACGGCTGCCGCCTCCCATGCCCAGGTTCTTCATGGCACCGCCAAAACCGGCCTGCTCATGGCCCTTAAAGTGGGTGAGGCTGATCACGACATCGGCGTCCATGAGAGCCTGACCGATCTTGGCCTCGCGCACGTACTCG
Source organism: uncultured Collinsella sp. (assembly GCA_900551635.1). Classification (GTDB taxonomy): domain Bacteria; phylum Actinomycetota; class Coriobacteriia; order Coriobacteriales; family Coriobacteriaceae; genus Collinsella. The sequence goes on from URWQ01000053.1 coordinate 4,891, forward strand.
CCGCCCTCGACCGGGACGAGCGCCTCGTCGGTGCCCTTGAGGCCGTCGGCGATGATGATCTGGCAGCCCGTGGCATACGGGGTAAAACCGTTCTGGTAGGCGGTATCGATGTGCTCGAGCGCGTTTTTGCGGCTACCCACATAGAGCGTATTGCAGTCGGTGAGGAAGGGCTTGCCTCCCAGCTCCTTCACGACATCCGCGACGGCGCGGGCGTAGTTGGGGCGCAAAAAGCTCAAATTTCCCAGCTCGCCAAAGTGAATCTTGATGGCGACGAACTTGTTCTCAAAGTCGATCTGCTCGATACCGGCGTGACGGATGAGGCGCTTGAGCTTGTCGAGCTGGCTCTCGCGAGCATGCGTGCGCAGGTTGGTGAAGTACACCTTAGCGGGTGCTGCGGGTGCAGTTGCGGTCATAGTTATATCCCCTCGGTCTATATGGCGTTACAGACATAGAGGATGGTACCCGCTGAAGCGGGGTTAATGTCAAGCACGGCGCCCAGTCATTGGGCAGTCATTGGGGACAGACTTAAATGAGTGCCGCCAGGGACAGTCCTTGCCGGCCCGGCCAGCGAGACGGCGAATCGGCAAAGACCGTCCCCGATGACTAGTCGTTTAAGAACGTCCTCGATGACTACTCTTGGACTTTAAGGGCTTCGGCCAGGCTGACGCGCTTGATAGAACGCGTGTGTAGCAGCGCCACGACCAGGTAGGTCGCAAAGCCAATGCCCACGCACGCCGTCATGGACCAAGCGGGCACGTAGATCTCGATATTGCCGTTGTAGGCGAGCAGCATCGAGCGGAAGATGGCCGTGAGTGAACCAATAATGACCGGCAGGCTCAGCACGAGCGACGCCGCCACGCACAGCGTGATCGACCGGATGTACAGATGCGAGATCTCGCTATCGCGATAGCCAAAGACTTTCATGTAGCTGATCGAACGGGCGCTATGATCGATAACGGCCTTGGTCAGCAGGTACATAAACAGCAGGAAGATAAACACCGCGAGCCCGACCATCATTCCGATCATTTTGCTCATCATGCCGATGAACTGGTCGCCCACGGCACGCATGTCATCGGGCGTGGTGTCGCCGGCAAAGTAACGAGCTTCGAGGTCGAGCTTCTCGTTGCTCACATAGCCGTTAAAGTAGGCGGCGTCGTTGTCGAACAGCTCATTAAAGTCGTCGATACTCATATAGATATTCATGTCCGACTTGGAGCCCCAGGCGCAGTCCTTGCCCGCGTACTCAAGGGAATAATGCTCACCCTCGTACTTGTCGCCGAGCGTGACCTTCTGGCCCTCGCTCCAGCCAAACTTATCGAGCAGACCGCCGCCAAAGACGACACGCCCGTCGCCGACGTTGAGGTCTTTCCAATAGCGCGAATCGGATGAAATGCCGTAGACGGAAATCGTCTCCTCGCCATTTCCATCGCCGCGGTCGTATTGCAGCTGGTAAACGGCATATTTCTCGGCCTGCGCGATTGCTCCTGCGCCGTTGTCGGTCGTATTGACCGGATGGATATCGTCGTTGTCAGTGTCGATCTTGGAGGCCTTGTCGATCAGGTCGATAGCCTCGTCGCGGTTGCAGCCGAGGGCATCGGCAAGGTCATCGAGACGCGCATAAAGCGCATCCTTCTTGTCCTGGACCCTTGCGAGTGCATCCTGCGCCGCAGTCAGGCTCTCGGCAGACGGAGATGCGGTCGCGGCATCGGTCGCCGTCTGCGCCGCATCGGCCGCGTCGTCAAGCTCATCATCCGCATCCTGGGCGGCGGTGAGGAGCGCGCCGTCAACCGACTGCAAGCGCTCGAGTGCCGACCACTGCTCGCGCTCCTCGGCGGTGCCCTCGAGCTCCAGCGGCGCCTTGAGCGTGTACTGGTGCTCGGCGACCAGGCTCGTCTTCAGGTTGTCCGCGTAGTGCGTCATCGTGGGCAGAATCGCCAGGCCAAAGAGCAGCAGCAGCGAGGCGAACGCAATGCCCGCGAAGAGCGTGGCGAAGTTGCCCAGGTTGCGCAGGAAGATACGCAGGCGGAAGCGGGAAACAAAACCCATGCGCTCCGGCAGCTGCAAGCCGCGCTTGGTGCCCGATTTGCCGCTCGCCTCGTGACGAAGGAACTGCAACGGCGTCTTGCCCATTTTGCGAAGCAGGCCCACCAGCGTGATGAGGATGAGCGCGGCGGCGGGAACCACGGCGCACTTCACAAAGATCTCCCAGCTCCAGTACACCTGGAAGGGCGGCAGACTGTACGAACCGTAATAGAGGCTGCGCATGGGCTCGGTAAAGAACACAACGCCGAGCGCAGTGCCCAAAAGCGCTGCGAGCACGCCCACGATAGCGGGAAGCGCGAGGTAGTGCAGCACGATCTCGCGTCGACGATAGCCGCTGGCGAGCAGCGTGGCGATGAAGGCGCTCTCCTCCTCGATGGTGGCGTCGGTAAGGACCACAAAGACAAACGCCATGATCACGATGATGATGTCGAGCAGCGTCATCCACATCATGGAGTCGCCGTCCACGTCGTCGCGCGCATAGCCAATGCCCTGGTTGGAATCGGCGTCGATGAGGTCATCCACGCGCGCATCAGCATCGGTCAGCGCCTCGACCATACCCTGCTCCGCATCGATGCGATCCGCAGTGGGGAGGTCGCGATCGGCAAAGGTGAAGGAGTAGGTGTAGGCAGGCGCGCCGCCGGCATCCTCGAGCGCGGCAAAGCCGGCGTCGGTGACCTCGGCCACGCCGTACGTGATGGTGTTCACCGTAAAGTCCGAATTGTTGAGGAACAGCGCCTGGCTATCGGGCTGGGTCATGATACCGCAGATGGTGTAGGTGCGACCCTCGAGCTCGACCTTATCGCCCACGGCGAGATCGTTGTTGGCGGCGAAGACACGGTCGATGGCCGCCTCATCGTCCGTCTTGGGCTCCTTGCCCTCACAGTAGGACGCGATATCGACCTTGGTGCGGTGCGCATAGGTGCGCAGCGTGCGCTTGGTGCCGTCGTCGCCGGACGCCTTTTTGATGATGGCGTCGATGGAGAAATTCTTGTAGAGCGTGACGCCGCCGACGTCGTCGGCCGCGTCCTCGGCTGCCTTGAGCTGGTCTTTGGTGGCCTCGAAGGAGGTGGTCACGCGGCCGTCCTCAATCGTGT
>URWQ01000054.1 GCA_900551635.1 uncultured Collinsella sp.
ACGACGGCGGGAGCCTGCTGGGCGAGTAATCCCCTGCAGCGCTAGCCACCAAACGGCAAAGTCCCCGTCGAGCACGCGCCCGGCGGGGACTTTTTCTATGCCGGCCGCCCAAACCACCACAAAGGTGTCTGTCCCCTTTGTGGTGGTTTGGGCGGCTAGCCTTCGAGCTGCGCCACTTTGTAGCGGTAGGCTGCGGCGATGACATCCTTGCAGCCTTCGCGGCCCAGCTTGGCGCGGTTGACGACGATGTCTTTGCCGCTAGTCATCTTCCACTTTCCGGCGCTGTAGCGCTTGTAGAACGCCTCGCGCGCCTTCTGCTGCTGCTTGACCAGCTTGGCGCCCTTCTTTTTGTTAAGTCCACGCTTCTTGCGCACGATCTCGACGCGGTCCTCAAAGGGTGCGGTCACCAACACGGCAATATGGTTGGGGTTGTTACGCAGCAGGTAATCGGACAGGCGACCTTCAATAATGCAGCTCTCGGTCTCGCCCAGATCCAAAATCACCTGGCTCATCTTTTGGAACAACTTGTCCGAGTACGAGCGCGCATCGTAGCGGTCGGGCAGGAACGCCATGTTCTCCACGGCCAGACGTTCGTCATAGGCGGCCATCTTATCGAGCGACTCGCCCGCGCGCAGAGACGCGCGCACCAGCAGCTCGTTGTCGTACAGCGGAATCCCCAACTCGTCGGCAAGCATGCGACCAATCTCGTGGCCCTCGGCGCCAAAGTCGCGCGCGATGGTAATGACCACAGGATTCTTCTTGTTCTCCAGATCGCTCATCGTGATTCCTTTCTCTATGTGGCAAAGGGGCTGTCCCTTTGCCACATTCTACGCTGCCACCATTCGCCTCTGATATGCGCGAACCAGCAGTGAGATACCAAAGTTGAGCACAAAGTACATCGCAAACACCAGGCCGTAGAGCATAAGCACCTGCGACAGATCGATCGCGTGGGCCATCACGACGTTTGCCGTGTACATGAGCTCGGCCACGTTAATGCCCGAAAGATACGAGCTGTCCTTGATGACGGTCGTGCACTGGCTAAACAGCGCCGGAATGATCGTCTTAAATGTCTGCGGCAGAATGATGTAGCGCATGGTGGCAAAGAAGCCGAAGCCCTGGCTCTGCGCTGCCTCAAACTGGCCGCGCGGAATCGAGTTGAGGCCGCCGCGCACAATCTCGGCCATAACAGCGCTGGTAAACAGCGTGAAGGCGATGGTCGAAATCACAATGTCCAAACCCTGCACCGTAAAGTAGATAAACAGGATCCACAGCAGGTTCGGCGTGCAGCGGAACAGCTCGATATAGGCGCTCACCAAAATACGGAACGGGCGGGGCGCATAGCTTTTAACGAGCGCCAGCACCGTGCCAAAGATGAGTGAGAAAAAAATCGACAGCGCCGAGATCTCGATTGTCTTAACAAAGCCGCCCCAAATGTAGAGCAGGTTGGTCGCGTTGAAGATTTCCATGCGCTAGGCCTCCTCTACGTTGTCGAGCCCCAGCTCGGCCAGGCTCACGCCGCGCGGACGCTCCTTGGAGCGGCGCTCGAGCCACTGCACCAGCATGGCGAGCGGAAAGCAGATGATGAAGTACATAAGGCAGCAGACGATGTATCCCTGCAGGTAACCGTACAGACTCACAAAGTTGTCGGAACGGTACATAAGATCGCCGCTGGCCACAAGCGCGAGCACCGACGTGTTCTTGACCAAGTTGAGCGCCTGGTTACACAGCGGCGGCAGAATGATCTTGAATGTCTGGGGCAGCACGATGTACCAGTACGCCTGCGCACGGGTGAAGCCCTGGCTCTGGGCCGCCTCCATCTGACCGCGCGGAACCGCCTCGATACCGGTGCGGATGACCTCCGAAATGTAGGCCGCGTGATACAGGCCCACACCCAAGAAGCCCAGCACGAACGGCGCGATACGCACCGGCTGGTCGGCACCGGTTATGGCCTGCAAAAACTGCGGACCGGCCATGTACATAAAGAGCACCTGCACGGGCAACGGGGTGTTCTGGTAAAACTCAACGTACACGCGGCTTATGGCGCGCAGCACGCGCGAGCGAGTGGTAGAGAACACGCCCAGCAGCGTGCCCAGCACCAGCGACAGCAGCAGACCGGCAACGACCACCTGCAGCGTCACGCCAAAGCCCTCCCAGAAGGGCCCCATGTTTTGAAATGTCGTCGACCAACGGTCGGCGTCAAATAATCCTTCGAGCATTTGATTCCTTCCTTGGACGATCCGCCTATACAAGACCCCAGGTCTTGACCTCTTGGTCGAGCCAGCCGTCGGCCAGGCGATCGCATATCACCTGATCGACCACGGCCGAAAGGTCGCAGCCCTTCTTGGTCGCCACGCCGTAGCCCTGCTCGCCAAACTTGACCTCGGGCTGCAGCAGCTCAACGGTCTCGTTCATGTAACCGGCCAGCGTGGAGCGGTCCATGGCAAAGACGTCGATATTGCCGGCGTCGAGCGAACTCTTGATGATGGGGTAGCCGCTAAAGGCCCTAAACTCGGGCTTGCAGCTAAAGCCGTTGTCCTTGATCATCTGCTCGATCAGGCCCTGCGTAGTAGCACCCTGGCTCACGCCGATGACCTTGCCGTCCAGGTCCTCAATCGAGGTAAAGCCCGAACGCTTCTTGACCATGAGTCCCACGTAGTCGGTGCGGTACGGCGTCGAGAAATCCCAGCTCTTCTTGCGCTCGTCGGTGATGGTGTAGGTCGCCGCGACCACATCGAGCTGGCCGTTATCGATCAGCGGGCCGCGCGTCTTGGGCGTTACGTCGGTAAACTCGACAAGCTCCTGGGAACGGGCCTCCTTGTAGCTCACGCCAAAGACGGCAGCGGCGATCTGGTAGCACAAATCGACTTCCATGCCCTCAAAGCGGCCCTTGGCGGTGTCGTAATAGCCATAGCCGGGAACGTCCTTCTTAACGCCGGCATTCAGATGGCCACGCGACTTGATGGCCGCAAGCTTGGACCCCTTGTCAGAGCCCTCGCCGCTGGTGGAGTGGCCGCAACCGGCAAGCGCGGTCCCCGTCAGCGCAAGCATGCCGGCGCCAGCCAGCTGCAAAAAGCGACGGCGCGACACGGCCGCCCTCGTCATATCCGTCATGTCCATCACCGCGCCTAGTGCAAAATCTTGGACAGGAACTCGCGGCAGCGCGGGTTCTCGGGGTTATCGAAGAAGTGCTCGGGCGTGCCCTCCTCCAGAATGCGGCCGTCCTCCATAAAGATGACGCGGTCGGCCACCTGGCGCGCAAAGCCCATCTCGTGCGTCACGCAGATCATGGTGATGTCCTCCTGCGCGAGCTCAATCATAACGTCCAGAACCTCCTGGACCATCTCGGGGTCGAGCGCCGAGGTCGGCTCGTCAAACAGGATGATGGGCTGCTTGGTGCACAGGGCACGGGCGATGGCGATGCGCTGCTGCTGACCGCCCGAGAGATTCTGCGGATACTCGCCGGCCTTATGCGCCATGCCGACGCGCTTGAGCGCGGCGATGGCGATCTCGGTCGCCTCCTCCTTGCTCTTCTTTTGCAGCTTGATGGGCGCGAGCGTCAGGTTTCCCAGCACCGTCATGTTGGGATATAGGTTGAACTGCTGAAACACCATGGAGCTGTACTTGCGAGCCATCTCCAGGTGATTCTTTTTGGTGAGCGGCGTACCGTCGATGACGACCTCGCCCGACGTAGGCTCCTCCAGATAATCGACGCAACGGATGAGTGTCGACTTACCCGAGCCGGAAGGCCCGATCATTACGAGCTTCTCGCCGCGCTTGACGGTGAGATTGATATCTTTGAGCACATGCAGGTCGCCAAAGTACTTGTTGAGATGCTTGATCTCGATCATGTCTGCCATGAATGTCCCTTCCCTGCGTTTACACGAGTTGCACTATTGTACGGAAAGAACCACGTTTCCGCAGCCCACACTACATTCCCGTAAAGAACCCGCAACCTTTAACCCACTCATTGGGTACTCATTTAAGTCTGTCCCCAATGAGCGCCGAAAATAATACAACCGCCCTTGTTGGGCATAAGTCAGCGAAAACCCGTACACGCGAGCAAGGTGACGTGAAATGAAAGGGCGCAGACCTTATGGTCGCGCCCTTGAAATTGAACGTCAGATTGCCGCGTGTACGGGTTTGCAGCGTCGAGCCGTTACGCGGTTTGGTAAAACCGCGTAACAAATTACGCAAGTTTGGCGCCTACGATCTTTGCCGCGGCAGGCTTATCGAAGTTGCCGCCGGTGGCCTTGCCGAGTGCACCCATGACCTGGCCCATCTGCTTCTTGGACGTGGCGCCCAGCTCGGCGATGACCTGCTCGATCAGAGCCTCGAGTTCCTCGCCCGAAACCTGCGCGGGCAGCAGGCTCTCCAGAATCTTGACCTGCTCGGTCAGGTTGTCGGTACGCTCTTGGTCGGTGCCGGCCTTGATGGACATCTCCAGCGTCTCGCTCGTCTGCTTAATCAGACGCTTGATCATGCTGTTGACGTCTTCCTCGGTCACATCGCGGCGCTCATTAACCTCGATATTCTTCACCTCGGCCTTGACCTGGCGAATGATGGACAGGCGAACCTTGTCCTTGGCCTTCATGGCGGCGATCATTTCCTGCTGCAGCTCTTCGTTGGTCATCTGCAAATCCTCCTCAATAGTATGGGCGGCACTCACGCGAGCACCGCCCCATGATTACTCGGTCGTCGACGAATCGTCGGTCGAACTCTTGGTGACGCCCTTCAGGCTCACGTTATAGGGTACGTCCTTGGGCATGGGGTTAACGGTAATGTCGGCGTCCTTCTTGTACTGCTCCAGCCACTCGCTGTATGCAGTACTGGCCGCCTGCGTCTTCACCACGTTGGAGACGTACTTCTTAATGTCTTTGGGCACCTGCTTGATGTCATCGACCTGATTATCGACATGGAAGTAGTCGGTGCACTTGATGACATGGTAACCGTACGTCGACTCGACCACGTCGCTCACATCGCCCTTGTTGAGCCCCTCGAGCGCCGTCTGGTAGCTATCGACGAAGGTGGTGAGCTTGTCCCAGCCCACATCGCCCTTCTTATCCTTGGAGCCGGTGTCGTCGGAATACTGCTCCACGGCGTCCTCAAAGCTCAGCTCGCCGGAGTTGATCTTGTCCAGGCACTCCTGCGCCTTGGCCTTGGCAGCGGCCTTGTCCTCGTCAGATGCGTCGGAATCGACCTTGATCAGGATGTTCGACGAGCGGCGGGCGTCGTTGTAGTTAGACAGGTTCTCGTTGATGTAATCGACGACCTCGCCGTCTTTGGGCTTGCTGGTGGGCGCCACGGCATCCTTAAGCTTTTGCTGTGCCAGGCTCTCCTTGAGCGAGTCCTTGTAGGTGTCCTCGGTATAGCCGTAGGTCTTAAGGGTCTTCTTAAAGGTCTTGGCACCGCCCGCGCTCTTGCACGCGTCCTTCCATGCCTTCTCGACTTCCTCGTCCGACACCGTCACGCCGTTTTCCTTCTGCGCCCGCTGAAGCAGAATCTGCTGCGTGTAGGAATCGATGAGCTGCTTGCGATACTTCTTGGGTGTCAGGTCGTTGTCGACCAGATACTGCGCCCAGTCCTTGTCCTTGGTGTAGCCATAGGACGTGCGCATGCTCATGATCTGCTTGGTCACGGTGTCCTCGGTAAGGTTGGTGCCGTTGATGGTGGCAGCCACGCCACCAGTGAGCTTATAGCCCGAGCTGGCGCTTTCGGTCTGCGACATCAGGCCGGAGCACGCCATGGCCGAGACGGAAAGCAGCATCGCCAGCACGCCGATAACCACCAGGACGATCTTGACGGTCTTAGACACGTACGTCTTGCGCTGCTTCTTACGAGAGCTGGAGGCAGCGCGAGTCTGCTGCTCGGGCGTCGACGTGGCCTCGGAGTTCTTTTTCTTGTTTGCCATAGTTGGCCTTTCGCATTACGAATCGAACAAACGCCATTGTGTCACAACGCAGCCCCCGCGACACACCTGGTGCATGGGGACAGGTTAATCTGCACCATTTTGGTGCAAAGGGGACAGCACTGGCAGCCGGCAGTTAGGGACAGTCCCCAAGTACCGGCCCTAAAAGTGACGGCGGATGGCGTCGACCATGCCTTGGCACGTGGTCTGGCCGAGCACATCGGCTGCGGCGTCGGCATCCATAAAGATATTCATAAGCGCTTGCAGGGCCTCGACCTGGCCGCCCGGCTCGGCAATGCCCAAATTGATAATGATCTGCGCCGGCACGGGGGCGCCCATGCCCGCCATAGCCTTGAACGTCACGGGCGCGGCGGGCTCTACCACCGCGATATAGGGCTTAGCCACAAACCCCGGATCGGTATGCGGGATGGCGATGTTAGCCGCCGGCATGGCAAGGCCCGTGGGATAGGCATCCTCGCGCATGCGGACGGCGTCGAGCCAACCGGGCACAATGTAGCCGCGAGGCGCAAGCTCGTCCTCGAGCCGCGCAAACACCTCATCCGGCGTCGCGCACCCCCAATCAAAAAACACCAGCTCAGGCGTAAACAGTGCTTCGCTATCCGCCATGCGCTCACCTCTCTCACCTAGTCACCTGCGACGTTCTTAAACGACTAGTCATTCAAGAACGTCGCAGGTGACTGCCAAAAACAAAAGGTGGCCACACGCACCTTGGCGCCAATGACCACCCTGACCACTCAACTGAATTGTACTGTGCGCTGCTAGCCGCGGGGCGCATCAATTGCGACCTTGCCGCTCTCCAGCACGTGGACGCGGCCGTCAGCGAGCATCTGGACGACCTCGGGATACAGCACGTGCTCAATCGCGTGGATGTGCTCCTCGAGCGTATCGACATCCCAACCCTCCTCGACAGCCAGCGCGCGCTGGGCAATGATGGGGCCGTTGTCGTAGATCTCGTTGGCAAAATGCACGGTCACACCAGTTACCTTGACGCCGCGCGCAAAGGCATCGTCGATGGCGTGCGCACCGGTAAAGCTCGGCAGCAGCGCCGGATGCAAGTTGACCACGCGGTTGGGAAACGCCGCCAGTAGCGGCGTATGCACCATACGCATATAGCCAGCCATGACCACATATTCGCAGCCGCGCTCGAGCAGCTCGTGCGCAATGATCTCGTCAGCGGCGATGGGGTCGGCATAGACATCCTTGGACAGCGTAAGCGTCTGGATACCCGCACGCTCGGCACGCTGCAGCCCCTTGGCTGAAGGGCGACTCGACACCACGAGCTCAATCGAGGCATTGAGCTTATCCGCGGCGATCAGGTCGATCAGCGCCTGCAGGTTGGTACCCGAACCGCTGATGAGCACGCCGATCTTGAGCGGCTCAGCAGTATCGGTACCGGTCGGACGGGTGTAGGGCGCAAAGCCCAAGACCTCGGCATCAGCCATCTGCTCGTTAGCGCTCATCGGAGTACACGACCTTACCGGAACCCTCGACGCACTTGCCCACGCGGAACGGCTTCTCGCCCAGCGCGACCAGGGCCTCGGTCACCGCGGCCTCGTCCTCGGGGGCAACGATCAGGCACAGGCCGACGCCCATGTTGAAAGTCTTGCACGCCTCGTTGGGCGCGAGCTCGGCCTGGCGCGACACGTAGGTGATGACGGGAGGAACGTCCCAGCCCATCTCGGCACCGTTACGGGTGACCACGGCGTCAACGTCGTCGGCAAGCGCGCGGTTGAGGTTCTCGGTGATGCCGCCGCCGGTGATGTGGGCCATGCCCTTAATTTGCACCTTCTTCATGACAGAGAGCACTTGCTTGACGTAGATGCGGGTGGGTTCCATCGCACGGTCGGCAAGCGATGCGCCGCCGAGCTCCTCGAGCGGGCGGCTCAGCTCCTCGGCCTTAGCGGCGGCCTCGGGCGTGCCCGGCTTGATGCCGTCGACGCCGATGACCTTGCGCACGAGCGAGTAGCCGTTGGAGTGCACGCCGGTGGAAGGCAGGCCCAGAATCACGTCGCTGGGGCGGACGTTCGCAGGGTCGAGCATCTTGGGGCGGTCGACAACGCCCACGGTAAAGC
>URWQ01000055.1 GCA_900551635.1 uncultured Collinsella sp.
CCGAACCAGCATTCGGCGTAGCGGTCAAAGCCCTCCGTCAACACGGTGATGTCCCCCCCAACCTGCTTTTCGCCAAGGCGGTCCATAATGTTCATCTGTGATTCCATGATGATCTCCGCGCGGTGGTTCTTCACCTCGTCGTCGATCTGGTCGGGAATCAAAGCCGCCGGCGTGCCCTCCTCCTGCGAGTAGGCAAAGACACTCGTGTAGTCAAAGCCGACGGTGTCCATAAAGTCGATAAGATCGCGGAACTCGTCGTCGGTCTCGGTCGGGAAGCCGACCATGGCCGTGGAACGAATCACGATGCCGGGGATGCGCTCGCGAAGGTCGCGGAACAGATCCTCGAGCTCCTGGCGCGAACCGGAGCGACGCATGGCCTTGAGAATGCGCGCGTCGCAGTGCTGCACGGGGATATCGATATAGGGCAGCACCTCGGGCGTATCGCGAATCGTCTCGATGAGTTCGTCAGTCATGCCCTCGGGCTGCAGATAGAGCACGCGGACCCAGACGTTGTGCGGGCGCACGGCCTCGGCGACGGCACGCAGCAGCTGCGCCAGATTGCGCGGCGAGCCATCGGCGACGTCCTCGTCGGCAAAGTCGGTACCCCAGATGCCCGTGTCCTGGCCGATCAGCACGATCTCGCGCACACCGCCGGCAACCAGGTCGCGCACCTCGGAGATGATGCTCTCGGCATTGCGCGAATGATAGCGGCCGCGGATGTAGGGAATCATGCAGAAGCTGCAGAAGCGGTTGCAGCCATCGGAAATCTTGACGTAGGCGACAGCACCCTCGACGGTACGTTTGACCTGCGGGATATAGGCTGCAATCTCACGCTCGACACCCAGCACGCCATCGATGACCGCCACGATGTCATCTTCCTCGTCGGCCTTCACAAAGGCAGCGACCTCGGGCAGCTCGTCAGGCAGGTCATCGCCATAGCGCGACGGCACGCAGCCGCACATGACGATGGGGCAAGAACGAACGCCGTCCTGAACCTCGTTGGCGAGCTCGAGCGTGGTCTCGATGCTCTCGGACGTTGCGGAGGCGAGGAACGAGCAAGTATTGACGATGGCGATATCGGCATCCTGCGGGTCGAATGCCTCCTCGTAGCCCGCGGCGGTCAAAAGAGAACGCATGCGGTCGGTGTCAACCTCGTTCTTAGCGCACCCGAGGGTGATGTAGAGCACGGAGCCCAACGGTGTATCCATGTTGGAGAGCAGTCCTTTCGATTGATATTAGCGGTAGTTGGTGAACTGCAGCGGCTGGCCGTAGTCCTGGTCACGCAGGAACTGGATCACGGTCTGCAACGCGTCCTTCGAAGCAGAGGAAACACGCAGCTTGTCGGCCTCGATGGTCACCTTGACCTTGAGCTTTTGATCCTTGATGTCCTTGTTGATCTTCTTGGCGGTCGCCTGGTCGATACCCTCGACGATATGGCCGAGCACGCGCACGGTGCCGCCCGATGCCGCCTGCGGAGCATCCCACGAGACAGCCTTGAGGTCGATGCCGCGCTTGATGAGCTTGGAGCTCAGCACGTCGACAATCTGTTTGGAGACAAAGTCGGCCGGGGCGTTGATCGTAAAGAGCTTGTCGCCCTTCGAAAGCTCAATCGTGGCGCCGGAATCCTTAAGGTCATAGCGCTGGGAAATCTCGCGCGTGGTCTGCTGGAACGCGTTGTCGACCTCTTGCATGTTGACCTCGGACACGACGTCGAAGCTGGAATCTTTAGCCATGATGTTTCCTTTCGCGTACGAGCGGCCTAGTAGCTATCGTACGAATTGTCGGTAGAATCGGTGGGTGTCTGACCGTCAGTTGCGGTATCGGCGCCATCCGTGGACTGGGCATCGGTACCGTCGGTGGTATCGGTACCATCGGTGGTGTCGGTACCATCAGAACTTTCACCATTCTCGGAATCAGACGTCTCCTTCTTGGGAACGGTGATCGTCACGCGCGCCACGCCCGAGGTCTTGGTATCGTAACGGACCTTTTCACCGTTCTTGGTAACGGTGACATCGGAAGGCTTGGACGTGGTGATCTCGATCGAAGACTCGGGCGTGTACTCCTGCTCAAAGGGGCCAGTCGCCTGGGCGCCATAGACCGACTTTCCGTCGACCTTGACCTCAATCCACGCGGTCTTTCCCTTGGCAACGGAGACCTTGACCTTCGTGACCTCGTTCTCTTCCTTCTTGGCCGTCGTCTTGGTGGCGTCCGAATCAGTCGACTCATCCGTCGCCTCATCGGTGTCTTCATCCTCGTCGACCGTTTCGGTCTTCTTAGAAGACTTCTTAGTCGTCGTCTTGGTGGCAGTGGGCGTCTCGGGCGTGGTCTCGGGCGCCGAAGATGCGCAGCCGCGCAGAAGCACCACGATGAGCACAATCAACAGCAACGCCACGGCACCGATGCCGGCGTAGACGATACGCGGATCGAGCCCGTTGTTTTGAGGAGCACGTGATCCGCAGCGTCCACGACTGGAACTGTTGCGGCCGCCTCCCTGAGGCATACGACCACGATTGCTATCGGAACGGCCGCGATAGCCACCCTGGCCCTGAAGGCTGCGCTGACCCGAGCGGGGCGCAAGTTCACCGCGGCCTTGATAGCCACGCTGGCCCGAACGCGGAGCCGAAGAGCGCTGGCCATACGGCTGTGATTGAGAGCGAAGACGCGGCGTCACCTGCGTGGTATCGGCATCCGCATAGCCACCGCGAGAGCGTCCGGTGGAGACACCACGGTAACCGCGATCGGAATAGCCGCCGTCGCCGTAGCCGGCACGAGGGTCACGCGCCACGCCGCGGGCAGCGGGAAGTGCACGGTCCTCGGGCATCGGCGTACTGCGGAACCGGTCACGCTGTGAGCGAATCTCCTCGCCTGAACCCGTCTCGGTAATATAACCGGCCTGCTGAGGACGCTGTCCATAGTGGGTCGAACGACCGCCCTGAACCATCAGGAAGCGCCCGTTATCGACCGAGGAACGTGAATTGACGTAGCCGGCGGCGTTCTGAAAACGACCGCCCTGCTGCGACGTCTCACGTTCGTATGCCATCAGGTCGTCAAAGTAGGCATTGACGACCTCGCGCGGATTGAGGCCCAAAAAGCGAGCATAGCTCGAAATCATGCCCTGCGCATAGCCGCGCGGCGGCATCGAAGCAAAGTTACCGGTCTCGAAAAACTCGATGATCTGCGGCCTGATTTTGATGGTGTTGGCGACCTGCTGAATGGAAAGGCCCATTCGGCGACGCTGCTCGAGCAGCATGTCACCAAAGCGTGCAGCCATCAGAATCCTCCAAACTCACGATCTTCACGTGCCATCTCGGCGTCGACAGACTCCAGCGCGGCAAGCCCCTCCTCGTCCAACAGGACCTCGCGCGGCTTAGAACCGTCAGGCGGGCCGACGACACCCTTTTCTTCCAGCATGTCCATAATACGCCCGGCACGCGCATAGCCAACCTTCAGACGACGTTGCAGGCCAGATGTGGAGCCAAGCTGCGATTCCACCACAATATGGGCGGCTTCCCAAATGAGCGGATCATCGTCTTGCGGCTCGGCGACTCCGGTGCGGACAATGCCGCCGCCACCCGCCATGGACATGGAAGCGGGCGCCACGGCAGACAGGATCTCCTCGTGGTAGTCGGGCTCGCTCTGCGACTTGACGAACTCGACAATCTCGTTGATTTCGTCGTCCGAGACAAAGCAGCCCTGGATACGGCGAGGCTTGCCCCAGTCGACCTTGGAGAACAGCATGTCGCCCAAACCGGTGAGCTTTTCGGCACCCATCTGGTCGATGATGACGCGCGAGTCGATGCCCGTGGCAACGTTAAAGGCGATACGGTTGGTGATGTTGGCCTTAATGAGGCCCGTCACCACGTTGGAGCTCGGGCGCTGCGTGGCCACGATAAGGTGGATACCGGCGGCACGGCCCAGCTGAGCAATACGCACGATCGAGGCCTCGACATCCTTACCGGCGACCATCATCAGGTCCGAGAGCTCGTCAATGATGATGACCAAGTAGGGCATCTTTTGCGGCGGGTTGTCGTAATGCTCAAACTCGCCGGCGGCCTGCTTTTCGTTATAGGTCGAAATCTTACGAACGTTAAGGCGCTCGAAGACCTTCAGGCGACGCTCCATCTCGGACACGGCCCATTGCAGAGCGCTCGCGGCCTGCTTGGGCTCGGTCACTACAGGCACGTAAAGATGCGGCAGACCGTTATAGCCCGCAAGCTCGACGCGCTTGGGGTCGACCATGATCAGGCGAACGTCCTCGGGAAGGGCGCGCATGAGCAGGGTCGTGATGATGGAGTTGATCATGACCGACTTGCCGGAACCCGTGGTACCGGCAATCAACAGGTGGGGCATCTTGGCAAGGTCGGCGACGACCGGCGTGCCCTCGGCGTCGCGGCCGATGGCGAGCTCGAGCGGACCGCCCTTCACATAGGGCAGCACGTCGCCCAGGTTGACGTTCTGGCGCTTGCGGTTGGGAATCTCGATGCCCACGAGCGAGGTGCCGGGGATCGGGGCAAAGATACGCACCGACTGGGCAGCGAGCGAAAGCGCGATATCGTCCTCGAGGCTCGAAATCTTACTCACGCGCTCGCCCTCGCCGGGCTGAAGCTTAAAGGTCGTAACCGTGGGGCCGGCGATCCAGCCGACCACGCGGGCACTGCGGCCAAACTCAAGCAAGGTGGATTGCAGTGACTCGGCAGTCTGTTCCAGCTCCTTGTCCGAAGACGCGGAGGACGCCGACTGCGGGTTGGCATGCAGGATCTCGAGCGGCGGAAGCTTGAGGCCGTCCTCTTCTTCGCCCTCGTTATCTGCGGCGCCGCCGTCCGCTCCCCCATCGCTAGCCGCAGCCGATTCGACAGCACTCGAGGC
This sequence comes from uncultured Collinsella sp., assembly GCA_900551635.1. Lineage (GTDB taxonomy): Bacteria > Actinomycetota > Coriobacteriia > Coriobacteriales > Coriobacteriaceae > Collinsella. The sequence continues at coordinate 4,867 of URWQ01000055.1, forward strand.
AGACGCATCGGCAACCTTGGGATGCTTCAAGAAGTCGGGGATCTGAGGTGCTGCCGAGACAGGATTCACGGCAAACGGCGGCTCGGACTCGTCGATCTTATCGGGGTCGTCTTCCATCGAAAGCTGACCGGTTACCTGGTCGCGCTTTGCATGGCGGCGCGGCAGCAAAGTTGTCTTTGCGGTCTCAATCGGAGCCTCGTCATCCTCGTCATCGCCCTCGGTGAGCTCAATCTCGCTATCGGACCAAGACGGGTCGGACTCGCTTGTATTGAGCTTAGGCGCAGCCTTGCCCTTCTTGGCATGGCGGCGCGGCAGCAGCGTCGTCTTAGCGCGCTCAGCCTCAACCGACTCGGACACGTCGACAAACGGATTCTCGTCCTCGTCGTCATCGTCCAAAACCGGGTCCACATCGTTGCCCATGACCGTGGTCACGGCAGCATCGGAGCCCTTTTGACGAAGAATGCTCAGGTGCGGACGGGCAACGCCGGGCACCGACAGGGCTTCGTCGTCACCCCACGGGCTGGCGTTGACATCGGCACGACGGCGCTCGGCAAAATCGGCCGCACGGTCGCGAGCAGAGCGCAAAACGCCGCCAACCGAAAAGCCGATGATGACCAAGCCCACGACGACAAAGCCCAACAGGACTACCATCGCGATAGGCTTACCCAGGGCATTCTGCAGCGCACTCGCAATAAACGCACCGATGTAGCCACCCGAGGCGGACAAATTTTGCGGCGTGAACATAAGGTCACAAGAAACACTCGTACCCGGCACCATCAGCGAAAGAATGGAGACGACGGCGATAAAGACCACGGCGCCGCCCGCAACAGAGCGTACGTTGAGCGGCGAGTCCTCGCCTAAAAAGAGCGTGGCGGCAAACAGCAAAATGACGATCGGCAGCACGTAGGCGCCCAGACCAAAGCCCAGGTGGTAGAAACCGGCAACCGCAGCCGTAACAGGTGCGGTCGCCGGCGAAATCACGGCAATGAAGGACGCAATCGCCAAAACGGCGATGACCACGCCGGCGATATCACGGTTGGCCGAGGGCTCAACCAAAGGCTCAAAATCGTCGAAGTCCGCCTCGTGGCCCTTATTGGCACGCAGATGGGAACCGGCACCCTTAGCAGATGCCGGTTGGTTATTGGCCTTATTGCCTTTGGCGTTTTGTGCAGATCCACGCGCCAAACTAAACCTCCATGACGACCGGGATGATCATCGGACGGGTGCGCGTACGGCTCCAGATAAAGTTAGAGAGCGAATCGCGCACGGCCTTACGAATAGCATCGGAACCGCTGCTCGTAAAGCTGAACTTGCCCTTCTCGATCGTCTTCATGATAGACGCGGAGGCATCCTCAGAGAACTGGTCGTCGATGGCAAACGAGACGCCGCGGCCCGAGAACTCGATGGCCTCGATCTTCTTGTGTTTAAGCGAGACGATGGCAACAGCGGTAACCATACCGTCATTGGCGAGCTTCTGACGATCGCGCAAGACGATGGGGTCGGTATCGCCGATACGAAGGCCGTCGACGTAGACGACGCCGGACTCGACGGGCGTACCGCGCTTGACGATACCGCCGCGCATCTCGAGCGTGTCGCCGTTATCGAGGATAAAGATGTGATCATCCTTGATGCCCATCTTGCGGGCCAGCTGAGCATGGGCGCGCAGATGCACGGCCTCACCGTGAACCGGCATAAAGTACGTGGGCTTGGCCATGGCCATCAGGAGCTTAAGCTCCTCCTGGCTGCCGTGGCCCGAGACGTGGACAAGAGCACGGTTCTTATCCCACACGTCGCAGCCGAGCTTGGCCAAGCTGTTGACGACCTGCTGAACGGCTTTCTCGTTGCCGGGAACGGGAGTTGCCGAGAGGATGACGGTATCGCCCTCGTGGATGGAAAGCGTCTTGTGCTCGCCGTTGGCCATACGGGACAGGGCCGACAGCGGCTCGCCCTGCGAACCGGTGCACATGACGACGATCTTGTCGTCGGGCAGGTTATCGATATCGAAGGCATCGATAATATCGGCGTCGTCGATGTTGAGGTAGCCCAGCTCGCGCGCCACGCGGGTGTTAGTGAGCATGGAGCGACCGGTCACAACGACCTTACGGCCGCACTTGCGGGCAGCATCGCAGATCTGCTGCAAACGATGAATGTGACTCGAGAACGACGCGACGAACACGCGACCCGGGGCGTTCTTGATGGCGTGCAGCAAGTTGGGACCGACCTCGGCCTCGGACTTGGTAAAGCCGGGAACCGTGGCGTTGGTAGAGTCGGAAAGCAGCAGGTCGATGCCCTGCTTGGCAAAGCGGCTGATAGCGGCATAGTCGGGCGTGACACCATCGATGGGCGTCTGGTCAAGCTTAAAGTCGCCCGTGTGCATAACGGTGCCCTGGTTGGTGCGAATGAACACGCCCAGAGCGCCGGGGATGGAGTGCGTCATCGAGAAGAAGTCGAGTGAGATGCCGCCGAGGTTGACATGGCTGCCGCCCTTGACCTCGCGGAACTTGGGTGCGCGGATGCGGAACTCGGAAAGCTTACCTTCGATAAAGCCAAGCGTCAGCTTGCTCGAGAAGATGGGCACCTTATTGTTGAGGTCCTGCAGCAGATACGGAAGCGAACCGGTGTGGTCCTCGTGGCCGTGGGTGACGACGATACCGCGGAGCTTCTCCTCGTTCTCCAGGACATAGGTGTAGTCAGGAAGCACCAGGTCGATACCGGGCTGGGAGTCATCCGGGAACATGAGACCGGCGTCGACGAGCACCATGTCGTCGCCGCACTCGAAGACCGTCATGTTCTTGCCGATGCCGTCAAGGCCACCGAGCGGAATGATCTTCAAGGGAGATGATTTTTTAGCTGCCATAGGTTAGTGTGGTTTCCTTTCTTCGAAACGGGTCTGGAACAACCGGCGGGGCGCTTCTGGCAAACCGACCGCCGGGAACGTACAAACATGCATCATAGAGTCGACGCAGTAACCACAGTATGATACCCATTTGCCCACCAACAGACCACCCATGCATCAAAGCCCCATCTGAACTGGTCCATCCCGCCGGTTTCCCGTGGGGCGGGCACTGATGAAGTTTCCTGCTCTACAGTCCTGCTCACGACGGAGGCCACATTAAGTGGCCTCCT
>URWQ01000056.1 GCA_900551635.1 uncultured Collinsella sp.
TCAGGCTCGGGCGCCGGCTCAGGCTCGGTCGCGGGAGCGGGTGGAGGTGCCGGCGAAGCATCCGGAGCACCGTAACCCGAAGGGGTGGACTTCTTCTCGAAGGGCAACACAAAAGTCAGGACGTCGTCCTTATCCTCATCGGCCCACTCGCTTGCATAGCGTGCGGCCCAATAGCCAACGGCACGGTGCTTGAGCATCTTGCCAAAGACCGTAAGAAATACGGTGACGAAAGCGACCAGCACCAAGAACAGCGCGAGCGTGACGCCACCGCCGGTAACAATTGCCTCAATACCCGTAGGACGATAGTAGTAGCTATACATACCGACAGAGGCAATGGCGCCAAAGACGACCGTCAAGATCCATGTGACAACGTTGGCGACCAGGCCCGTCAAAAACTCGGGAAGGAACGAAGCACAGAACAGCTTGGTCTTGTTGTGCTTAAACGCCGCCCAGACCTTATCGAGCGAAAACGCGCTCTCGACACGCCCGGTCACCGCAAAGTGCATCACGGCGATGTCGGCGAACATCTTAAAGAAGACACCCAGAATCGCCGAGGCAATTAGCGCCAGGACAAGCAGGCCAAGCGAGCCAAACAGCGCAGCCTCGAGCGCATAAGAGCCGTAATAAGAATACGAGCCCGCAGCGCCAATTACCACGCCCTCCACCAGCGAAAGCACTACACCGATAACGGGAATGGCAGCGATAACCTCGAGCACGACCGAAATAACGCTCGAAAAGACTCCGAGACCAAACGACGTAGAACGCATCAGCGGACGATCCATGCCGCCATCGATCTTAAGCGACAGATCGCGGCCCCACTCGATGCCAAAGCCGGAACCGCACACGCTCGCAATGCAAGCTGCCAAAAAGCCGATGGCAGCCGCAATGCCGCCAATAACGGGAATAAACAACACGAGCACCGACACAACGCAAATCAGCGCCGGCAAAAACGCGATTTGGCATACACGCTGAAGCACACCCGGAGTCTTGGTCATATCTTGGAACGCCTGAGCCACACAGCCCTTTGGCGCATTCGCCACGGGCGGTTGCGGAACAAACTGCTGGGGCTGAGGCTGTCCCTGAGGAGCGGGGCCAGCGGCACCGGCATTAGGAGCACCACACACGCCGCAGAACTTGTCGTTATCGCCCATGGGGGCGCCACACTGCGAGCAGAACATCGAAATCATCCCTTCGTATCTAGAGCGAATCACCTGGATCGCAAACGATGTCTTTGGCATCATTATCACCCAATGTGAGGACAAATACTCTTAGATGACGTATTTGCAACGCGCGAGGCGCTTTTCGATTGTTTGATGAGTGTGTCCGCGCTAGTTCGTGCCGCGGAAACCCTTGCCGACGATCTCGGAGCTGTCAACGATCGTGATAAAGGCACCCGGATCGACCTCGCGCGCATAACGGCGCAGCTGCACGGCCTCGCGACGGCTCAGCACGCTCATGATCACCGTCACGCACTTGCCCGAGAAGGCACCGTAGCCGCGACTGATGGTCGCCGTACGGTTGAGATGCTTGACGATAAACTCCTCGACCTTAAGGGGCTCGGAACAAATGACTGTGCAGACCTTACGAAGGTGAATGCTCTCGATGGCCTTGTCGACCACAAGCGTCTTGGCAAACAGGCCGAGCACGCAATACAGACCGACACGCGGGCCATACAAAAAGGCCGCGATGGCCACGATGCCGATATCGACCAACAGCAGTGCGCGACCAATCTCGAGCGTGGTGCGGCGTTTGAGGATCATAGCGAGAATGTCCGTGCCGCCCGTCGAGGCGCCAATATCAAAGACAATGGCGCTGCCGAGCGCCGGCAGGATCACGGCAAAGCACAGGTCAAGCCACATATCGCCCGTCATCGAGACATCAGTCGGGATAAAGAGCTCAAAAAGCGAAACATAGGCGGACAGCGCAAACGAGGCGAAGACGCTCCACAGGATTGCCTTGCGCTCCAAAAAGATAAAGCCCAAAACGACGAGAACCGCGTTGATAATCCACATAAAGACGCCGACGGGCAGGGTCGGGAACAGCGTGGACAGAATGACCGACACGCCCGAGGTGCCGCCAAAAGCAAAGTGATTAGGGGTTTTAAACGCGACGATTGCGAAGGCCGTAAGAATCAGGCCCAGATTGAGCTCGGCAAAAAAGCGCGGGAAGCCCGGCTCCTGGCTGCGCTTTTGACCGACACGCTCGCCGCGCTCGATATCGGTGCGATCAACCACGCGCTCCATCGGCACCACGGGAGGACGATGCATCTCCTCGGCAGCACGCGATCCCGCCTCTGCCGCGGCGGCCTCAATCGCCCATGCCTTGCTTTCTGTTTCGTGCTCGTCGGCCATCACGGCAACCCCTCGTTAACAATTTGGAAACAATGCGCCCATTAGGGTAACGCGGAACGCGACGATTGCAACCCCTAGTTAGACGAGCGGTATGCCTACATCGGGGGGCATACAAATAACGGCCGGCCACGCTTTTACTTGCGCGGTCGGCCGTTTAACGTTTTCGCAGATAAAACCTGCCAAAACAAACCTGTCTCTTTTTGGAAGGTTACTCGTGCTGGCTGGTGCGGTGCTCGTACTCCTCGGGGGTGATGACGTCCTCGATGCGCAGGTTGACGCCCGCCACCTCAAGGCCGGTCATCGCGGCAAGGCGCTCGGTGACACGTGCCTTGACATCGTCGAAGATCGCGGGCGCATAGGCGCCGTACTCGATAATGACGGAGATGTTGACGACCATGCGATTGTCATCGGTGACCTCAACCGTCACGCCCTTGGTCAGATTCTCGGCACCAAACTGCTCCTGCACAAAGTGCATAAGGTTACCCTTCATGCCCAGGACGTGCGGCACCTCGCGGGTGGCCATGGCGACGATCTTCTCGATCACACCGTTGGAATAGGTCAGCGAGTCCTCGGACTCGTCTGTTTCCTCATCATCCTCGTCCGCGTCATCGGCGGACTCGGCCTCGACGAGCGTCACATCCTCGGCTTCGGCGACGGCCGCCTCATTCTCCTCGAGCTCGGTATCGGCTACATCGACCTTCGTATTAAAAGCCATGGTTCCTCCTTATGCCTGCCGCGGATGCGACAGTCGAATACATATTAGCGGCCGCTAAACAGACGGCCGAAGAAGTTGACGATCCCGTTCTCGCCGTCGCGAATTTGGCCGATCACGGCGCCGATCAGCACGAAGAATGCAATGACGAGCGTGTCCCACAGGCCGAGCGTGAGCACCAACACGGCGAGGGTAAAGCCAGCGACGGCACCGAGCGTGGTGTTGGGATGACGCACAGCATAGCTCCAGATGGCAGCGCCCGTACCCTTGATGAGACCCATAGCCTCGTCAAAATCCGCGGCTGCCGCATCTTGTAACTCGGCTGCCTCTGCTTTGGAATCAACAGGTTCGTTCGCCGGCGTGGCGCTCTGGTCAATCGTCAGGCGCGGCGTACGAGCGGTCTTATCTTGATTGGTATCACTCACCGGAAACCTCCACGGTCTGGACGGTAGTCTTGGACGGCAAAAAACGGACGCGCGTGGTCGTACCCGGCGTGCCGAGCATGGTGTCGCAAGCTTCCTCGATGCGCTGCTGCATCGCGGTAGCCAGAGATGCCACGTCCTTATCGTCAAGCGCGATGGCGTCGACCTTAAAACAGACGCGCGATTCGTCGGAGCCCTGTACGCGCGCCTCGACACGCTCGATCATCACGCGGTCGTCGCGCTCGGCAGCAGCCCTGGCACACGAAGAAAGCGCCGCGAGCGTGACCTCGATATTGCGCTCCCCCGCCGGATGCACGCAGGACGGCTCGCGACGAGCAAACATCAGGCGGAAGAAGCTTACCAGCACGCCGATCGCCACAACTCCGCCGCATGCCGTCACGACAATGCGCGGCATGGGGTCGCGCATCAGCAGCATAAAGCGATACGTATACGGCCCCCAAAACTGGCAGACAAGCGTACCCAGCGCCACGATGGTGGCGGCAAGATACACGATCGCTAGGGCTCGTTTGAGTACGCGCACGCGGCGCTCCCTTCAAATCTCGGCTCTCGAAATGCAAAACGGTTCGCATCATTATAAAAGAGCCGGGTCCGGTGCTCTACGCACGCGGATCCGGCTCATCTATTCCACGAGGCTTGCATGCTCGCTTCATTATGCCCAGATATGCACGGCTTAACCCGTGCGGGCGCTACTCCTCCTCGAGGGCAGCGATGACCTCGTCGGTCATGTCCATGGTGCTGTAAACATCCTGGACGTCGTCGAGCTCCTCAAGACGGTCGATGAGGCGCTGAACCTTCTTGGCGTCGGCGCCGGAGACCTCGGTCGGGGTGGTCGGGACCATGGTGGTCTCGGAGCCCTTGACCTGGACGCCCTGCTCCTCGAGCGCCTTGGAGACAGCCATGACCTCGTTGGCAGTAGTCCAGACGATCCACTCCTCGCCGGCGTCCTCGTAGTCCTCGCCGCCGGCCTCGGCGATGGCCATCATGAACTCATCCTCGTCACCGGCAGCACCGTTGGCGATCATGGTCTCCTTCTTGGCGTTCTCGTCCAGGATCTCCTTGGCGACGACGATCTGGCCCTTGCGCTCAAACTGGAAGGCGACGGAGCCGGAGGTGCCCAGGTTGCCACCAGCGTGGGAGAAGGCGGAACGGACATCAGCGGCGGTACGGTTGCGGTTGTCGGTCAGGCAGTCGACGTAGACGGCGACACCGGCGGGACCGTAGCCCTCGTACACGATGTTCTCGTAGACGGCGGCGTCAGCACCCGAACCAAAAGCCTTGTCGATAGCGGACTTGATCTTGTCCTTAGGCATGGACTGAGCCTTGGCCTTGGCAACGGCAGCGGCGAGGCTGGCGTTGTTCTCGGGCAGCGGGTCACCGCCGAGACGGGCAGCAACGGTGATGTTGCGGCTGAGCTTGGAGAAGAGGGCGGAACGCTTGGCGTCCTGCGCGCCCTTACGATGCTTGGTTGTGGCCCACTTAGAGTGTCCGGACATACGTGTCTCCTATCGGTTTCGACCTAAAGCCCAGCGCAGATGCTCGGGCAATATAAACAAACGTCCTTATGATATACCTACTGGCCTGCGAGATAAACCCCAAAATGAAGGCGTCGTGATGATGGCCCCTTTGGTGCAAAGAAACCTGACCTCAATGCACCAAGTTAGAACCAGAGGAAGTCGCTGCGGGTGACGGTGGCGCCGATGGCGAAGGGCATGCAGGCGATGACCGGATACAGGTAGCGCATGTAAGTCGAGCCGTTGCACGGGCCAATCAGGCACACGGCGAGCACGCCCAACAGCGGCACCCAGATCGCCAGCGCACGCCATGAATGACGACGCAGCAGGTAGACCACCACGGCGATCATGATCCACACATAGGTGGCCGAGCTCATGGTGAGCGAGATAAAGGGAACACGCTGCACCGCCACACGGTACAAATTGATCAGGTGGTCGCACCAGCGCACCACGTTGCTGTCAACCGGATGGAAGTCGAAGTACTTGAGGTTGTCGGGACGCGCCATGATCTCGGCACTACGCGCCGTGCTGTAGACCCAGGCATCGCGCGCGCTCGGATAAAAATAACCATAGTAGTTATTGATAAGCGCCGAAATATAGCACTCGGGATCCTTCTTAAACATCTGAGCCCATACCTCAAAATAGGCATCGATGTCCTCCTGCGAGGCGTACTCGTTAAAGCAGTTCTTGACGGCATCGGACTTGTCGGGGTTGTAGCGGCGGCCCAGGTTCTCGTACTTGAGTACACGATCGATCACGGCACGCTCTTCGTCGGTCACCGAACCGTCGCAAGGAGCCTCCACGATGGTGCCGTCCTCCTTAACCGTAGGGTTGACGCCCGAGTTGAGGCCGTCGTGCTTTTGGACGAAACGAGCCGTCTGCTGGAACGGAATCGAAAGGATTTCGCGCTTGGAGCCGGGCGTAATGTCGTGCGCCGGCATAAAGACCTTGGTGAAGTACATATTAGAGGCAAGGCAGAGCGCGAGCACCGCGAGAACGCCAACCCAGCGGAAACGCGGGATGGCGCCCGAAGGCGCAGCGCCAGTCTGCTTGGCTGCACGACGAGCCACATGCACGTCCCATACGCAAAACGCCGCCGCGATTACGCATGCCGCCAGGGGAAACACCAGGCCGCCGTTGCGCAGAAACGTGGAACCCATGGCGCCCAGAGCGAGCAGCAGCCAGTCGTGGCGCGCAAAGAGCACGGGGGCTTTCTCGCCCGCTCGCTCGGCATTGGCATCACGACGGGGCAAGCCACATGCCACGAGCTTGACGGTCTGTACCAGCAGCACCAATAACGCGTCGGCAAAGAGCACGTCTTTGGTAAGCAGGGCCGCGTAGTTAGAGAACATCGGCATAAACGCAAAGAACAGCAGGATCGCACCGCGAACCGGCAGGCTCACGCCCAATTTGCGCAGCGACGAAATGGAATAGGCCATGCAGGCAGCCGTAATGACGAACTGAGCACAGGTATAGATGGCAAGACCTGCGTTGGCGCTGTTGAACAGCGAAAGCCCCAGCTGAACGCACGAGCCGATAATAGCCGTATGCACTACAGGGTGATGCCCGTTGAGCAACACATTGGGATTAAGCAGACGCAGGTAGTCACTCGTGCCGTTGGGGTAGTTGAACCACTGGCGAATCTGCGCGCCCGTATCTCCCATAAAAAGGCCAGGCAGCGAAGCGATGAGCATGGGCGCCCAGGCGATCATAAGCACCAGGAAGGGCCCGGCAAAGGGATGGACCGAGAGTACGGCGTGAGTCACACGCCATACGCGGCCAAAGTGCGCTTCGGAAAACGGAATGCGCCGAGAGCTCAGCCAATCTAGACACTCAAAGGCAAGGTAGAAGGCAACGATCGCCAGGAGCATCCAGCCCGCGCCGCCAATCCAGGCGCAGATGATGCGAGCTTTGTCGCCAAGGACAATCTCGGCCGAGTCGGTGAGGTCGTAGCTGCGGCCGAACACCATGCAGATGGCGAAGAACAGCGACGGCAGAATGATCGATGGACGCCAGGTATCGCCACGGCCAAAGAACACGTAGCGAAACGGCAGAGTGAGCAGGCAGGCAAGCGCAAGCAACATGACCGCGTCGGTATGGCCGGCAAACGAGAGGAGCACCTCGTAGCACACGTACAGCATGCCCGAGGCGTTGGGGTCAATCGCCAAGACTGCGTTGCTCGACACCGGGGAGGGATCGATGGAAAACGCCGTGGTCGCCAACAGCGCGAGCAAAAATGCGATGAGCGTCTGCTTGGCGGGGTAGCGCTTAAACCAGACGATGCGGGCAGCGTCGCGCGCAGCCGTTGTGGAGAGGTCGGAATCCTTCACAGTCCGAAAGCCTTTCTAGAAACCTGCCAAAAAGGGACAGGTTTATTTTGGCAGGTTTTATCTGGGGAAACGTTACGGTTCTGTCATCGTTGCCCAGCGAACCACCACAAAGGTTCCTGTCCCCTTTGTGGTGGTTTTGGTGGTTAGGCGTCCAGGTAGACGCGCTGGGGCTGGTTGCGGCGACGAGCAAAGATGATGAGCGCCAGGCCCGCGATTACAAGCGGCAGGCTCAGCAGCTGACCCATGGTGATGACGCCACTCAGCAGATAGCCCAGCTGCGCATCGGGCACGCGCACAAACTCAACGAGAAAGCGGACGATGCCGTAGCCCATCACAAAGACGCCCATAAACGTGCCTTGGGGCAGTAGCGGCTTTTTGCGGCTGAGCACCTGCAGAATGCAAAAGAGCACGATGCCCTCAAGAAATGCCTCGTAGAGCTGGGAGGGGTGACGCGGCATATCGCCCGCAGTCCCGCCAAAGACCACGCCCCAGGGCAGATCGGTCGGCTTGCCCCACAGCTCGCCGTTGACAAAGTTGGCGCAGCGTCCCAGACATAAGGCCAGCGGAGCACCGATAACGGCAAGGTCGGCGATGGTCCAGGCGTCGAGCTTGTACATGCGGCACACGAGCA
>URWQ01000057.1 GCA_900551635.1 uncultured Collinsella sp.
GCAGTCCACCGTTGCCATCATCTTGGGCATCCTGCTCGCCGTGGCTATCGTTGCCATCCTGTATTGGTTCTTTGGCACCGAGATCGGCTCGGCGCTGCGAGCCACCGGCAACAACGAGTACATGATCCGCGCTCTGGGCGTCAACACCAACTCCACCAAGATGATCGCCCTCGTGCTCTCCAACGCCCTCATCGGCCTTTCGGGCGCGCTCATCTGCCAGAGCCAAAAGTATGCCGACATTGGTATGGGCACCGGCGCCATCGTTATCGGTCTTGCCGCCATTGTTATCGGTGAGGTGCTCGGCCGTCTGCTGCCCGGCGGCCTCACGCAGTTTAGCGTTCGCCTGGCCTCTGCCGTCTTTGGCTCCGTGGTGTACTTCCTCATCCGCGCCATCGTGCTGCAGTTGGGCATGGACGCCAACGACATGAAGCTGCTCTCCGCCGTGATTGTCGCTGTGGCCCTGTGCGTGCCCGTGGTTTGGGAGCGCTATAAGCTCCGCAGCTCCTACACGAAGGGGGATGAGGCAGATGCTTAAGCTCTCGCACGTCAAGAAGACCTTTAACAAGGGCACCGTCACCGAGAAGCGCGCGCTCACCGGCGTCGACCTCACCCTGAATGACGGCGACTTTGTAACCGTGATCGGCGGCAACGGCGCCGGCAAGTCCACGCTGCTCAACATGATCGCCGGCGTGTACCCGCTCGATTCGGGCGTTATTGAGCTCGACGGCACCGACATCTCGCGCCTGAGCGAGTCGCAGCGCGCCAAGTACCTGGGCCGCGTGTTTCAGGACCCCATGCGCGGTACCGCTGCCGACATGCAGATCGCCGAGAACCTGGCCCTCGCCAAGCGTCGCGGCCAGCGTCGCGGCCTTTCGTGGGGCGTCACCAAGGCCGAGAAAGATGAGTACGTCGAGCTGCTCAAGCGCCTGGACCTTGGTCTGGACACGCGTCTCAACGCCAAGGTCGGCCTGCTCTCGGGTGGCCAGCGCCAGGCACTCACCCTGCTGATGGCCACGCTCACCAGGCCGCGCCTGCTGCTGCTCGACGAGCACACCGCGGCCCTCGACCCCAAGACGGCCTCTAAGGTGCTTAACCTGACCGAGGAGATCGTCGACGAGAACCACCTGACCACGCTCATGGTCACGCACAACATGAACGACGCCATCCGTCTGGGCAACCGTCTGATCATGATGCACGAAGGCCACGTGATCTACGACGTGGCGGGCGATGAGAAGAAGTCGCTCACCGTAGCCGACCTGCTGCAGAAGTTCGAGGAGGTCTCGGGAGGCGAGCTCGCCAACGACCGCATGCTGCTGAGCTAAAACCTGCCAAAAAGGGACAGGTTTATTTTGGTAGGTTTTATCTGCGCAAACGTCAAAACCGCCGCAAAGGGACAGACGCCCTTGCGGCGGTTTTCGCATATTATGTCGATAATCCGATATTCAACCAGACATTCTGGCTAAGGACTAAGGAAACTGCCATGAAAAGACTCCCCCGCTTTGCGTTGGCCGCCGCGTTGTTTGCCGGCGCGCTCGCAGGCATCCCAAGCCTCGCTTTCGCGGGAAACCTGCCCGCCGCTATTGACGGCTCCGTGGCCGTCATGCACACCAACGATATCCACGGCAGCTACAAGTACAGCTACAACGCAAGCAAGGGCACCGGCACTGTGGGCTTTGACGGACTGGCGGTTCTCTATAGCGCCCAAAGCAGCGTCCCCGATCTTTTGCTCGATGCGGGCGACACCTTCCACGGACAGTCCTTCGCCACCATGAGCGAGGGCAAGAGCATCGCCGAGCTCATGGACACCTTCTACGCCGACGGCTACGACGCGACCACGCCAGGCAACCACGACTGGAGCTACGGTGCGGACAAACTCCGCACCATGACCGGCTACAGCACCACCGGCACGCCCTTCGCCATGCTCTGCGCGAACGCGAAGTCTACGAGCGGCGTATGGAGCTCGAGCATCACGAAGACGCTCGATCGCACCTGGGAGGATAGCGAAGATCACTCCACATTCGACTACAAAATCAAGGTCGGCGTCGTGGGTGCCATGGATGAGTCGCTAGGTTCCTCGCTGCGCGCGGACCTGGTCGCGGGCACCAGCTTCTCGAGTGCCGCGAACGCCATCAATACCGAGGCAGAGCAGCTGCGCAGGGAGGGCTGCGATGTTGTTGTGTGTATCGCGCACACGCTCGACGCCAAGACCTTTGCCACGCGACTCCGTGGCGTCGATGCCCTTATCGCAGGCCACGAGCACATCAACCTTAACGAGAAGGTGACGGGAGCCGACGGCAAGACAATCCACGTTGTCGAGGCGGGCAGTGCCTTTGCCGAGGTGGGACTGCTTTCCATTCCGTACAAATACGACACGAATGGCACCGAGACGACCGACGATGACACGGTCACGGTCCCTGCAGACGACAGCAACGAGAAGCTCTACACCGCCAAGAACGTCAACGACCTTTTGGCAGACCCCGACAAGGGCTCCGACTACCAAAGCCGCCTTGAAGCCGTCCGCAACAAGATCAAGCCGCTCGACGAGGACTTTGAAAACGAATCGAACAAGGTGCTCGGCACATCCACCACCAACTATTTCTACGGCGAGGACGCCGCAGGCACGCATGGTTGGGAAATGGTGCGCACCACCGATTTCCGTCCCAGCAAGGAGGGCGACACCACCAAGGCCCAGACCATCGGCCACGTGATTTGCGGCTCTTATCTTGCCCTGACGGGCGCGGACCTCGCTATCGAAAACGCTGGCGGCATCCGCGGCGGCATCGCGGCGGGCAACGTGACCGCTGGCAACGTCATCGCCATCTCGCCCTACGGCAACACCGTGGAGACCTGGACCATGACCGGCGCGGACTTCCTCGCAGCGCTCGAGCACTCGCTACAAATCAGCGACGATTGCAACGACAGCTACGAGCTTCAGCAGGCTTATGTGGCGGCCGGTCACACCGAGCAGGAGGCGCAAGACAAGTACAAGTGGCGCGATGACTCTGGCAGCGTTCTCTCCTTTGGCGGCATCAACGTGACGATTGATTGGACGCAGCCCGAAGGCAAGCGCATTGTGAGTGCCACACTCACCAAAGACGGCAGCACGCTCGACCCCGCCAAGACCTATACCGTCGCCACCAACAACTACATCATTACCAACACGACCGACTTTCCCACCTTTGCACACGCCACCAAGTACACCGAGTGGGGCACGTGCGAGGCGGCGCTGAGGGCGCTGATTGGGCAGAACGGCTGGGAGAGCAAGATGGCCGGGCTCGCCGGCACCATCAGCTTCGGCTCCGTAGCCGTGGACCCCACGCCCACACCGGCCCCGACGCCTAAGCCCTCGCCTAAGACGGACACGACGACCACGAAGGTCAGCACCAAGAAGACGAGCGGTAAGCTCGCCGCAACGGGAGACCGCACGCTGGCAGTAGTTGGCGCGTGCCTTATCGGCGGCATCATCGTCATCATCCTCGGCATTATCTGGAAGCGTCGACGCTAAGCTACACCGCCGGGCCTTGCAGCCCCGCCGCGTAAACCTTATATCGAGCACAGAAGCCCGTCTGAATTTGATCGGACGGGCTTCTTGGTGGGTATCATGGTTGGACGATCATTAGGAGGTTTTCCCTACATGGAATTGTTTGAGCCGATTCTTCATTTCTTTGAGCAACGGTGGGTCCACAACATCATCTGGGCCGTCATCTTGGCGATAGGCACCGCCGTCGCCGCCAAGGTCGTATCCAAGACCCTGAACCATCTGCTTAACCGAGACGATAACCCGCTACCGGCATCGAGTATCTTCATCAACATCGCGCGCGCCGTCATCTGGATGATCGGCGGCAGCTTTATCCTCGACAACTGTTTTGGCATTAATGCAAACGCGCTCGTCGCCGCTCTTGGCGTCGGCGGCATCGCCATCTCCCTGGGTTTCCAGGACACGCTCTCAAACCTTATCGGCGGCATGCAAGTGACCTTTATGGGCATCATCAAGCCCGGCGACAATATCGAGGTCGGCGGTGTGTCGGGCGTGGTCCAAGACATCACTTGGCGCCATACAACGATTGAGGATGCCTGTGGACAGACCATCATTGTGCCCAACTCCAACATCTCCAAGAACACGCTCGTGCATTTGATGCCCTTTGGACGCGTGGCCGTGCCCGTTGCCGTAAAGGACACGTCTAAGTGGGCTTCCCTTGACGCGCTGGCAGACGAGCTCACGAGCGCAACCAAAACGGCCGTCTCGCCCATCTCGGGCTTTGACAAAGAGCCCTACGTGCTCTTTAGCGAAATCGGCGACTTTGGCATCAAAGGAAAGATCATCTTTATCGTCAGTGACGACAGCACTACTTTCACGGCAGCCGACGCCTGCATCCGCGCCATCGCCCCCATCATTGCCTAAACCACCACAAAGGGGACAGGCACCTTTGTTGTGGTTTTCATTCGTGGTACCATGGTTCATATAGTTGTTTAAACGACTAAGGGAGCAACATCATGGAAGAGGCCTACCGTCAAGCACGCAAGCGCGGCGAGCAAGGACGTCGACGCGCCATTAGTCAAAGCGAGTATCCGTACCTCACGGACCTCGATAGCTTGGTTGCCCAGCTCCCCTTAGGCCAGCGAGAGAATGTCGGCCTGAGAGACATTCCGCTCGAAATGGTCGTCGGTACGGTTACCAAGGGCCGTCAGTCCGCCTTTTCATGCAACTTTATGCCCCTACTGCCGTTTGGCACCGAGTTCGCCCGCAAGTGGTCCAACCTCTACGACATCCAGGTAACCGAGGGTTATCGCGACCCCATCATCGTCACCGAGTTCATGCATCGGTTCTATGTCCAGGAAGGCAACAAACGCGTCAGTGTCCTCAAATTCCTGGACGCCCCGACGGTTTCGGCCAAGGTCACCCGTCTCTACCCCGGCACATGGGATTCCGTCGAAAGCCGCCTGTACGGCGAGTTCTGCGCGTTTTGGCGCGCCTGCCCCCTATACGAGATCGAGTTCTCGCGTGAGGGAAGCTACGAGACGCTCGCCAAGATGCTCGGTCAGAACCTTATCGAAAAATGGCCGCAGAAAAAGGTCGACTACCTGCGCCACACCTTCCTGCTCTTTAAGCGCGCCTACCTTCGCGCAGGCGGCGACCACCTGGACATTACGCCCGCCGACGCCATGCTCGTCTACCTCAATGTGTACAACCAGGACCGCCTGCTGGATACGCCAACGGATATCGTCGTAAACCGCCTGTGCAAGATCTGGCGCGAGCTGGTCATTGCCGGCAAAAATGACGAGGACAAGGTCGATCTCGTCGAAGCACCGAGCGTCGACGAGGAGGAGACGCCCGCCAAGTCCACCTCTGGCGTGCTCAACTTCTTTATGGGCAAGACCGTCTACTCGACGGCCAACCCCCTGCGCATCGCCTTTATCCATGAGTTCCCCTGTGCGACGTCGAGCTGGGACAGCCTGCACGACCAAGGGCGTCAGTATCTCGATGAGCACTTTGGCGGTATCGTGCGCACCGAGGCGTTCGAGGACTGTCACGATCCGGATGTGTTCTACGCCGCCGTGGAAACGGCTGTCAAACATGGAGCAAACGTCATCTTCTCGACCTCGCACCGCCTGATGGAATACACGCTCAGGGCTGCCGTTGAGTATCCCCGGGTTCGGTTCCTCAACTGCTCTATCGGCCTTCCCCATCAAAGCGTACGCTCGTACTTTGGCAAGATGTACGAGGCCAAGTTTCTGCTGGGCGCCCTTGCGGCCAGCATGGCGGACAACCACCGCATCGGTTACCACGCGTCGGTCTTCGCCTCGGGCGCACTCAGCGAGATCAACGCCTTTGCGATTGGCGCCTCGCTGCTCGACCCGCGCGCGCAGGTCATCCTCACCTGGGGCGATGTTCCCGCCGGTGGTCTTGCCGAAGCCATGTGCCGCGAAGGCGTAAGCGTCATGACCGGCGCTGACATGTCAAAGTCGCTCGAAGACCCAACGGCCTACGGGCTTCACCGCTTGGTCGACGGCAAAGTCACCGGCATCGCCATGCCCGTATGGAACTGGGGCCGTTACTACGAGCTCATCGTTCGCAGCCTTCTTCACGGCACGTGGGACGAGACCAGCGACGACAACCAAGTGCGCGCTGTCAACTACTGGTATGGCATGAGCTCCGGCGTTATCGACATCCGTTACGCTCCGGGCCTACCCTACCAAACGCGCAAACTCGTGCAGTTGCTCCGCAACGGCATTGTTGAGGGATCCATCAACCCCTTTGGCGGCGAGCTCCACAGCCAGAACGGCGTGGTACAGATCGAAGGCTTCCCTCCGCCGCCGAGCACGCAGATTGTCGAGATGAATTGGCTGGCGGACAACGTGGTAGGCACCATTCCGCAGCTCGACGATGAGCCGAAAGTCCCTGCCCTATGAAAATCCTTGCCATAGCCGATACCGAAGAACGATGCCTTTGGGAGTGCTTTCGCAAGGAACGCTTTGAGGGAGTCGACCTGATTTTGTCCGCCGGCGATCTGGACCCGGACTATCTTGAGTTTTTGGTTACGGTCATCAACAAACCGCTCATCTACGTGCGCGGCAATCACGATGACCGCTACGCACGTCATGCACCGGGCGGATGTATCTGCGTGGAAGACAGCGTGTACACGTACCGAGGGATTCGCATTGCGGGCCTTGGCGGGTCCATGCGTTATCGCGACGGCGCCAACATGTACACCGAACGCGAGATGTCCAAGCGCATGCGTAAGCTGTCGCGTAAGGTTAGGATGGTCGGCGGGTGCGACATTCTGCTTACCCATGCGCCCGCCGCCGGTATGGGTGATTTGGACGATCTGCCGCATCGAGGGTTTGAGTGCTTTAACACGGCGCTTGAGTCCTGGGGGGCCGACTACATGGTGCATGGGCATGTACACCAAAGCTACGGTTACGATTTTCAGCGCGAGCGGCAGCATGTGTGTGGAACGACGATCATCAACGCCTGCGGCTATACGCAGTTTGAGCTCGATCAGACGCGCTACCCCATCCGTGGCTGGCAGGCAGCCTGGCTCAATTCGCAAACCATGCGCCGCGAGCTCAAACGCCACGATGCCATCGAGTCCTCAACAGCCAGAACCCCCTGGTAACCACCTTTAAGGCTTGACGCTGCGCCGGCCCCCAGCACCCCATCTCGCCCCTCAAGCCGTCGCTCGCGTACCAAAGTACGCGTCGCTCCTCTTTCAGGTCAATCTCGGGCATCTGGAAAACCCGTTCTAAATGGACTGAATGGTGAGCCTATTTTGCCACTTTCGGCTTAAAGGTTCGCAGGCGCAGCGCATTGGATACGACGCAGACACTCGACAGGCTCATGGCCGCGGCGCCGAACATCGGCGAGAGCTGCCAACTCGTGAGAGGGAAGAACACGCCCGCGGCAAGCGGAATGCCGATGCCGTTGTAGAACAGCGCCCAGAACAAGTCCTGCTTGATGTTGCGGATCGTGGCGCGCGACAGCTCGATGGCGCGGGCGACGTCCATGAGGTCGCTGCGCATGAGCACCACATCTGCCCCCTCCTTGGCGATGTCGGCGCCGGTGCCGATCGCAAGGCCCACGTCGGCGCGCGCCAGGGCGGGGGAGTCGTTGATGCCGTCGCCCACCATGGCGACCTTGCCCTGCTCCTTCAGCTGACGAATGACGCTTTCCTTGCCTTCCGGCAGAACGCCCGCGATGACCTCGTCCACGCCGGCCTGACGGCCGATGGCGCGCGCGGTCTTTTCGTTGTCGCCGGTGAGCATCACGACATGAATACCCATGTTGCGCAGCGCGGCGATGGCGGCGGGGGCGGTCTGCTTGACCTGGTCGGAGATGACGGCGCAGCCCAGGTATTT
>URWQ01000058.1 GCA_900551635.1 uncultured Collinsella sp.
TCGCGCGTGAAGCCCAGATGCGCTCGGAGGCATCCGAGGCGGCTCGCATCGCCTATGTGACGCAGGCCCGCACGCTTCGCGAGCGCCGCGGCTCCTATATCAAGATGGTTATCATCTCCGCCCTTGTCGCGGTAATCTGTTCTCGTCTTCGTGGTACAGTTGGTGCGCTTGGGTTTTCGATTTCAACAGGCTTGGTAATCTGGGGTGTGGTCGATGCGGTAATGCTGACCAACCAGATCAAGGTACTCGACAAGCGCGCGATGGATATGACGCGCGCCCGCGACGCTGCCGCCAAGATCGCCGCCGAGGCACAAGAACTGTAATGACGCCAGACTCGATGGGAAGGTCTAAAGATGGCACAGGATATGCAGGATGCCGGTAACGTCTCCGCCGAGCTCGACGCCATGGTGTGCGATCTGATCGGCGCGTTCTTGGACGACCTTGCCGCCGGCGAAAACCCCGGCGTGGTCGTGGCGATCGAGGACGCTGCTTCCAACCGTTATCTGGCGGCGCTCGACGAGGACGGCGAAGAGGCGTGCCTCGAGGCGGCCACCAACTTTATCTCCGAGCACAAGATGGGTCTTAAGGACGAGGGCCTGGGCCGTATCGCCCGCTATGCCATCGGCTATACCGGCTGCGTCGAGATTGACGGCGGCTATCACGACGCTCTGCTCGTGAGCTTCTTTGAGACTACGCTCGAGAGCGGTTTTTCGGCATATGTGCTGTATGAGGGCATGGGCGCCGGCGATGGTTTTATGTGGAGCGACCCTGAACCTGCAGGTGAGGAAACCCCTCTCATCTAAAATCGCTAAAATAAACGAGTTTTCGGTAAAAGGCTCAATATTCCCGCTGAGCGTTGTATCGCTGGGCGGGCCGCATACGCGTGCCGTTTGTATATGGATAGAAGATAGGGGAACTACATGCGCGTAGACAATCTGAGGAACATCGCCATCATCGCCCACGTCGACCACGGCAAGACGACGATGGTCGACAAGCTCCTGCGTGCCACGGACGCCTTCCGTGCCAACCAGCAGGTCGAGGACCGCGTCCTGGATTCCAACGACCAGGAGCGCGAGCGCGGCATCACGATTCTCGCCAAGAACATCTCTATCGAGTACAAGGACGTCAAGATCAACGTCATCGACACCCCGGGCCACGCCGACTTCGGCGGCGAGGTCGAGCGCGTGCTGCGTATGGCCGACGGCGCCCTGCTGCTGGTCGATGCTTTTGAAGGCCCCATGCCCCAGACCCGCTTCGTACTGCGTCACGCCATCGACACCGGCCTTAAGATCATGATCGTCATCAACAAGATTGACCGTCCGGGCGCTAACCCCGAGAAGGCCTACAACGACTGCCTCGACCTTATGGCCGACCTGGGCGCCACCGACGACCAGCTTGAGTTCGCCATGGAGCACGTGGTCTACGCCAGCGCCATGAACGGCTTTGCCCGTCTTGACCCCAACGACGGCAACATGGACATGTATCCGCTGCTCGATATGATCATCGACGACATGCCCGCGCCCGAGGTTGACGAGAACGCCCCGCTGGCCATGCAGTGCGTGACCATCGACCACTCCAACTTCGTCGGCCGCATCGGTATCGGTCGCGTGTACTCCGGCGCCATTCACCAGGGCGACCAGATCCTGGTTGTGAAGAACGACGGCTCCAGCGCCACCGCTACCGTCAAGCAGCTCTTTACCTTCGACTACCTGGGCCGCACCGAGTGCCAGGAAGTCGGCGCCGGCGATATCGCCGCTGTCGTGGGTATTGAACGCACCGATATCGGCGATGTCTACACCGACCCCGAGAACCCCGTCGAGCTCGAGCCCATCGAGATCGACCCGCCGACCCTGTCCATCGTCTTTGAGGCTTCGACCTCCCCGCTCGTCGGTCGCGACGGCGACATCGTGGGCGCCCGTCAGCTCAAGGAGCGCCTGTTCAACGAGGCCGAGAACAACGTGACCATGAAGATCGAGGAGCTCGAGGACAAGAGCGGCGTCGAGGTCTCGGGCCGCGGCATTCTGCACCTGTCCGTTCTGATGGAGTCCATGCGCCGCGAGGGCTTTGAGTTCCAGGTCGGTCGTCCCCGCGTTCTGTTTAAGAAGGACGAGAACGGCAACAAGATGGAGCCCGTCGAGCAGGCCGTCGTCGAGTGCCCGGACGAGTACTCGGGCAAGGTCGTTGAGGTCTTCGGCACCTCCGGCGGCATCATGACGAGCATGGATACCTCGGGCATCGTGACGCACCTCGAGTTTAAGATTCCGACCCGCGGCATCATGGGTCTTAAGAACCGCATCATGAACGTCACCCACGGCGAGGGCGTGTTCTACCACACCTTCCTGGAGTACGGCCCCTATGCCGGCGAGATCGGCAACCGCCAGAACGGCGCAATGATCTCTATGACCACCGAGAAGGCCGTTGCCTATGCCCTGGGTACGCTGCAGGAGCGCGGTCAGCTGTTTGTTGAGCCAGGCACCGAGTGCTACGAGGGCATGATCGTGGGCGAGCGCAGCAAGGCCGGCGACATGGTCGTCAATATCGCCCGTACCAAGAACCTGGGCAACCAGCGCTCCTCGACCTCCGATATCTCCGTTCAGCTGGTGCCGCCCCGCACCTTCTCGCTGGAGGAGGCGCTGGAGTACATCGCCGACGACGAGCTGGTCGAGATCACTCCCAAGAACATCCGCCTGCGCAAGCGTCTGCTCAACGCCACCGACCGCAAGAAGGCTGCCGTTCGCGCCGGCCAGGTCAACAAATAAGCGCTGGGCTTTATAGCGACTAACAAGAAAGGGCGTCGACCATCGCGGTCGGCGCCCTTTTTGTGCAGTGGACAGGTTCGTTTGCACCACAGCTGGGGCGGTTATCCCTCCGAGCGGCTTTCCGGTCAAAGTTAAGTTGTTTAAACATATACATAATTCTACAGAATATAACTGCTTTAATGCAAACCCGTTAACAGGTAAATACCAACTGGTATTAAATTAAAAGACCTCTTTACCTGCGGTTTACATGACTGGTATCTATATTATATTTTATGCATTGTGGCATAGACGAACCGTCTTAGAAGTTGCTCCCCAATGGGTTCTTGCAATGCGCTAGGCAGGTTCATGTTGATGTTGGGGTTTGTGTTCGATCCGACGATTCGCCGTATTCCACACTGTGTTGTAGGAATTAGGGGACAACTATGGACGCACACCGCTCGCGGTCGCTGGGTATGGCGGCCCTGGTCTTCATTTTGATTAGCCTCCCCGCCGCTGTTTTTCGCGGTGCAGCCCCAGTGCGCGCCGAGGACGTGACGACGCCGACGCCGATTGTGATCAACGGCGATACGGCGGACGTTACGGTTGGGCTGTATGCCGATAAGGGTCGTCAGCAGCCTCTCGGTAAAGAGGGCTCACCCTCGATTACGACAGCCGATACTATCTACGGTTTTATGGAAGCTCGTTTTCATGAGAATTGTGGGCCTACACCTGAAAGGCTTGAGACGATTTATACCTTTCCCGACTCGATTGTTGTGAACGAGAACGAGGGCGGTATCTTAAGGACGGATGATACCGAGAATGCACAAAGGATGGGAACTTGGTAGATAAAGGATAACAAGGTCGTTTTTAATTACGATGCCAGCTATCTCAGCGGTCATCCCTCTTCGCTCTATGTGCGCGTCAATTTCGAGTTTGAGCTTAAAGACAAAGATGTAGATGACGGCGAAAAAGTCGAACTGAAATTTCCAGGCGTTGGCGAAACTGTGCCGATCGAGATTCAAGATGGCGCAGTTGATGGAAACAAATCAGGTGTCTTTTCCCAAGATAGCAGTACCGGAAATGCCAAGATAACTTGGACTATTAATCTGAGTGTTACGTCGCACGCAACGGATGTAAAACTGGTCGATACGCTCGGTGACTACCTGGACTTTGAGCAAAGCAGCTTCAAGCTCGATGGAAATCCTCTTGGTTCGTCCGTGAGCATCGAAGAGCGAACTGCAACGTTGCCGCTAGGTAACCTTTCTCAGGGCGACCATACCGTTACCTACGAAACGACAGTTAGCAAGAACTTGTCTCTTTCTAATGGCACACCTACGCAAGGTAGGAATAGTGTGCAAACAACCTGGGGAAAAGCAAATCACCAACAATCTCTTACGATTAAAGGGGCGTCGGAACCGTTTCAATACGACATGATTCAAAAAGAGGCTGGCTCCGGAACATCGTCTGTCATCACTTGGAAGGTTGTGCTCAACAGGGGATCTCTCAAGGCCGATATGTCTGGCTACACCTTTACCGACAAGCTCGATGGCAAGCAGGATTATATTGGCAGCTATACGGTCTACAAGGGCGAGACCGCCGATGAAAAACAAAAGATCGATGAGGAAATGCTGAGCGAGTCAGGGGATTCATTTAGCTATACGTTTAATCCAAAAGAGGGCGATCGGTATGCGACCTACTGCATCGTCTATCAAACTAAGCTGAAAGATGAGAATTCCTACGAAAAAGTTAGTAACACGGCAAGTGTGAAAAAAGAAGACTCCGGTCTGCCCTCTGGTGAAAGCACCGCATACTACATCCGTCCTTGGACGGGCAAAACCATTAGCAAAACGCTGCTTAATCCGGATGAGGCATCTCGGACCGGAAAAGCAACTTGGCAATTACGCGTAGAGCTCCGTGATTACGTAAATGCGAAAAACCCAACATCCATTCTTATCAAAGATACCATGCTGGCGGCTTGGAAGCAGACTATGGGGCCGGATACCTCCGATGGCCCTTCACATGTAATTACCATTGGGGGTACCAAACTGGACCAAGGTACCGATTGGACGTTTGCGGGTGGTGAAAATCCGTCGCAGAACAGCAACCAACACAACTGCAATATCCAAATAACCATTACGGATAAAGTCAAAGAAGCGCTTGATAAGTCCCCCGAGGTGGTTATTACGTATAAAACGGTGACCGATGCACTTCCTGGTTGGTACTCCAACTTCGCCTCTGTCGACGGGTTTAGCGGCTATTCTGATTTTGTCTTTTACTATGTTGAGGGCGAAGCGGAGCCTTCGGTTGAGAAGAGTGTAAAAATAAATGAAGACGGCTCGCAAGCACGGTGGGATGAGACGTTTGACTGGAAATCAGTGGATGGCTCGAACGACAAAGGTGCGTGGATTGTCGACTGGACTGTCTATGCCAATCGAGCTAAGACGCCTGCCGGTGAGTATTATGGCGCTGGCAGGCTCAATGGCAAGGATGTCGTTGTCAAAGATGAGCTTCCTGAGGGAATGAGTTATATTCCCGGCTCGGCTAAATATTCTTTGTATTCAAATCCCTACGGGACGGCGGTGCCCGGCCGCGAATGGGAACATGAGAGAGAAAAAACCGAGGTTTCGGATGTCTTGCTGACGCCTGCTGTCGATCGCCAGATGGTTGCGTTTTCAATTCCAACGGAAAAGCTGGGCAATAATACAGGGTACGCAAAGCTGACGTATTCGACTGCTGTTAAAAGGTCGGTAGTCGATACGTCAAAGAATCTCGGCGAGCTCACGAACTCGGCGAGCGCAAGCTCAGATGGTAAAGAATTTAAGGCGGACTCTGATACCGTACAGATCAAGAACGACGTATTGTCAAAGACAGGTTCGTCGGTAAGTAATAGCAAGCGAATTCAATACACGATTTTCGTTAATGAATCGGCACTAGACTTAAAGGTCGGAACCGACTACCTCGATCTGTTCGATGTGATGGATTCTAAGTGTACGTTTATCCCCTCGTCGCTTAGCGTATCTGAGTGCGATAACGGCGATTGGCGTGTGCTGACAAAAGAAAAATACAGAGCGACTCTTGACTCGATTGGCGAGGGCGCTGGAAAGCAGCAGCGATTGACGTTGAGGCTTCCCGATGAGAAATACCTGAAAGTCGAATATGAAGTTCTGTCCGGTGAGTCTGGTACAGTTTCCCTTTCCAACGAGGCGCAGCTTGAAAGTGTTGCAGGCGGGTATGTGAAACACGAGCGTGAATATGACATAGATGCCGGCGCATCGGGAGGCGGAACGGGGCACGGCATTGTGGTCCACAAAGTGGATGAAAAGGACGTTGCCGCGCCGTTGGCTGACGCTACGTTCACACTCTATGCGATTGACATGGATAAGGCGCAGGGCAGTGCCGGCGTTGAGGGCGCAAAGACGTTTTTTTCTGACGGAACGACCGGCCCTGACGGAAGTGTGACTTTTGGAACGAGTTCGGAAACGAGTTCGGACGCCATGGCTTCCTGCAAGCTTTACTGCCTCGAGGAGACGACGGCGCCTCCTGGATATCGCGTCGCCCAACCAACATGGATTCTGCTCAAGGGCAATGCGCCCGAAGAGCAATACGAGCAAGCCATGAACAAGGCGAAATCTTTGCTTGATGCCGATACGGAGATAACGTCAGATGCAGAGATTTGGGTGTATGACGCGCCCCTTGAAGGCAAAGCGACGATAAAAGCAAATAAAGTGCTTAAAGGCGGAACCTTCAGGGAAGGTCAGTTCTCGTTCGCGCTTAAGGACGCCGAGGGCAAAGTGCTCCAGACGGTGACCAATAATGACAAGGGAAATGTCTCCTTTGACGTCAAGTACAACAAGGCGGGAATCTATACCTACACCATCTCCGAGGTCGAGCCCGAGGGTGCCATCGACCATGTTAAAGATCACATCACCTATGACACGACCCCGCGCAAAGTCACGGTTGAGGTAACTAATGGCACGGACCAACTCAACGCCGTAGTTGCCTATGGCGATGGCTCTCAGGATCCGCCGACCTTTACCAACAAGTATTCGACTACGCTACCTGAGGCGGGCGGGGCTGGTTTGACTATGACGTATTTAGCTGGTGCTTCGATGCTGTGTTTTGCCGCGACGTGGATGCATGCTCGCCGCCATCGTGATCTTGATCGGAGTGGTCGTCGTGAGTAAAGTGCTCCGTCATATGTTGGCCGTCGTGGTGATGTCCATGGCCGTCGTCTTCGCTTTTGCGATCGCCCCTGGAACGGCCCGTGCTGCCGACACCGGAGCCATTACGGTGGACGGTACAGTCGCGACACGTTACGACGCGTACCAGCTCTTTTCGGCGACCGTTGTCGACGATGCCGATGCCGACCAAAAGGTCGCAACTGATGTAGCGTGGGCGAATGACACGGTTCGCCAAGCTGCCCTTCCCGTGCTTCATGATGCAGGGCTTGATAACTCGGCATCGACGGCGCAAGAGGCTGCCGAATGGATGAATGCCGACGGGCACATGACGACCACGCTAGCGGCAAAGCTTGCCCGTGCGATTTACAATGCCGGTGCGCCTTCCGTGGCCCTTAA
The DNA here is from genome assembly GCA_900551635.1 of uncultured Collinsella sp. Classification (GTDB taxonomy): domain Bacteria; phylum Actinomycetota; class Coriobacteriia; order Coriobacteriales; family Coriobacteriaceae; genus Collinsella. The sequence goes on from URWQ01000058.1 coordinate 7,316, forward strand.
CGCGGGCACGACGGCCGAGCTGCCCTGCGGCTACTGGCTCATCGTCGCCGACGACGACGCCATCGCCCAGAACGAAGCCGGCACCGCGCCGATCATGGCCCTGGTGGGCGGCAACGCCGTCACCGTCAAGCCCAAGGCCGCGACGCCCAAGGTCGCCAAGCACGTGCTGGAGGACAGCACCGCCGCATGGCAGAAGGCCGCCGACGCCACGGTCGCCGACGACCTGTACTGGCGTCTCTCGGCCACGGTCCCGGCGGGGCTCACGGCCTACGACACCTATACGGTGCGGTTCGTCGACACCATGAGCGCGGGGCTCGACCCCTCCAAGGTGGCTGCGAGCATGCGCGTGTACGTGGCGGCGGGCGCGGACGGCGGCTTCGACGCGGTCCAGACCGACAAGGA
>URWQ01000059.1 GCA_900551635.1 uncultured Collinsella sp.
TCTCCCCCTGGGAGCCACTTGCCCCTGCAGCCCCAAGGAGCCGCCATGCGCACCGAGCTCGATGTCCCCTTTTCGCACAAAGAAGAAGCCAAGGCGCTGGGCGCCAAATGGGACCGGACCAAGAAGATCTGGTATGTACCCAGCGGCGTCAACCCCGAGCCCTTTGCCGAGTGGCTGCCCGGTGTTGACCGATCCGACCCCTCAGCGCCGTATATATATCTAGTACTGGGCAAGCGCGAGTGCTGGAAGTGTCACAAAGAGACCTCGGTCGCGGCCTTCGGCATTCCCTATCGAACCGATAACGACGAGAGCGTCGCCATCGCGCACGCGCCCAACGAATCCGGGCACATTGCCATCGACACGGCCAACGCCAACGCACTCGCCATCGTGCCCGCTCTTGGCTGCGTGCCGGGCGAGATCCGCGACTACCTTCATAAGCGCTGCGGCTACAAGCCCGTAGGCGCGCGAGCCTCCAAAGCCCCGTCGCTCGGCAACACGTGCACCAGTTGCGACGCGCTGCAAGGCAGTCGCTATCTGTTCGAGGAGCCCTCGTCCCCGTTTGCCCTCACTGCCATCAACAAGCTGCCGGCACTGGAGTTTATACGCGTCGAAGTTGCCGGCGTCTTTGGCGTCCCGGCCACGCGTACCAATTTTGACCAGGCGCTCTTTACCTGGGCACGCGACCATCACGCCGAGTTCCACAAGCAACTCGGTGAGGGGATTTATTTGTAGAGGCAAAAGACACTCACAGCCAACTCCTCCGCATCACCTATTCCTCGTCGCCGGCGTCGTACACGATATCGAGGCCACAAACAGGGCATTTCTCCGGATACACCGGCATATGAACGCCCGTACGTTTCCTCACTTCGTCGCTGAACCTGTCACGTGCATCGATGAACCGAATGTCGAGACACGGTATTTGCGAGCCGCAGCAAGGGCAGGCGACGACAAACGACCCGCAATCAACTTCTACGCCCGGAAACATATTGTTGTCGATAAGGGCACACGGCAGTTTTCCGTACTTCCCCATCGCAATATCGCCTCGCCAGCTCATACATGCCCCTTCTCGCTATACAAATCAGGAAGAGCATGCACCGGCGGGCGTGCGCGAGATTGCATCGCCACGCGATCCGATCAAACAACACGATCGTCAAAGAATGCCAAAGCCAAATACGCTAATACAGCAGAAGCCCCGCCTTTTCACGCTTCTTTTCCGAGCGATCGAACTCAATGCGATGGGCCTCAAGAAACACCGTATTGGGTCGCCACTGACGCTCATTCGGCTGCCTTAGCGTCGCACCCGCAAAGGAAGCGTAGCCGGTCTTATCCAGCAGGTACGATCCGCACAGCCGATATTCGCCGCAAACAGGCTCAAACGAAATCAGGTGAGCATCAAATAGGGAATGAAGATCGCGTCGAAGCAGAATGCCGTTGCTGGCAACCTGCGATTTGGGTCCCGAGTAATTCTCGATATGTGCAGCCTCCAGAGCTTCGCTGACGCCGCAGTCCGACACCGCGCAACGGCCGTCATAGGCGGCAACGAGCTGCTTGCGGAACCATTGCTGCCCCAATCGCTCGCGCCTTAACGCATAGCGGACCTTTTCGTCGTCGGTCGCACCCTGTCCGGCAAACTCAATATCGACGGGCATGTGCTTCAGATAACTCATGTCGGGTGCAAAACGAGGGTCCGGTCCGCCTTTATGAACAGGACCGTGCAGAACAAACCATCCGTTTTCGGGCTCAAACCGTTCAACAAACGCAAGGCCGAGCACCTTGTAGCCCACCTCGGTTGCAAATATGACTCCGACTGGAACGCCACATTCCATGCAGTTGAGCATTTTACGGTTGTAATTCTGGTCTCGAAAACCAACGGTACCCGGCGCTTGAACCGAGTACTTAATGACCCACGTACCATCGTCCAAATAGAGCGGAGGCACATCGGTGTAGAAGCTCTTTTTAGAGTTATGGACCGAAAGCGCAAAGATCTTATTGGGATCTTGCTTCACCCGATCCTGGCCCGGCCAGAAGATCCCTGAATCCCGCGTTACGGGAAAGAAGTCCGAGCCAATTCTCAAACGATACTGATACTGAGGGCTATCTTCCTTGGTGTGGTGCGGAAGGCTGGTCCAAACGCCGCCGCGCTGTTCCTCACCCAGAAACCACTCCCATGCCTCAACGTATTCGGAAGGCACGAGACTGCAGGCGCGGTCATAGCTTGGTCCATCCATCAACGGAACAGCAAGGTCAATGTCGTTCATCGCCAGCACCTACAACCATACGAACGCGAGTCATGCCCCTCAATAATATGGCCGAGAGTCAATTATTACGAGATCTCATTCCGCGATCGGCACATCGTTGATGCTCTCGGTTTGCCGCTGGCGCGCTTGTACCCCGCTACCCCACTTCCCTGTATACTGATGTAGCACGTGTTTCATCCGGGCTTGTTGGACCGGGTCGTTCATGGGAGGGCCTTATGGCTGCTTCGAATCCGCCTAAGGGGAGCGTTTCTTCTTCGTCCATCAAGCCGGTTACGCGCAAGGCCGTGCGCTGCCAGCGCGAGGTCGCCTGGCTTATCACGCAGGCGGCGGGCAGGCTTGTGGCGACCACCCAGGACGTCAATGCGCCTACGCCGAGCTTTGTGTTAGCGGCGGCGCTGGATTTTGCGCGCCAATTGGAGCTTGCCGCACAGGATACCAGCGGCCACCTCGACTACCAGAATGTTATGGCGCCCGACCTGCAAACGTTCTGCCACATGGCCAAGTTGCCCGCCGCGCCCAATGCGCTTTCGGACGCAGGCTACATGTTTACGCTTTCGGGCGCGGACCTTATCCGCGATATCTACGCATACTGCAGCGAGCTCGTCGAACGCAGCGTCTTTGGCACGGCTGAAGTCAAACCGGGATATGTCATCAAGCTGGTTCTTAGGCTGTTCTTGATGGACGGGTTCGGGGCCATGCCGGCGTAAGCCGAGTCTTTAGCATCACCGTCGACTGGGCAACAACCGCTTTACCTTAGTGGGCGCCAATCGAGGGTCGATTATTGAGTCGCCTCGTCCACTAACGCATTTATTCCACGCGCTCTGACAGTCGATATTTGCGGTTGCGGCTTGTCGACGGCGCCGTGGGTTCAAGCTCGCCTTGAGCAATGAGCGCGTTGACGCGCGACCTAACCTGGGAAATTGTAAGCCCCGTGCGTTCTGCCAGCTCACGCGTCCCCAGCTCGCCGTAGTGTTTGAGTGCCGTCACAATTAAGCCCCCGCCATGATCGACCGGCTCGATCTTTGAACGGTAAAGTACGACCTTGAACCGATCGAGCCCCGGGCAGAACAGGGGCTCGGCCAGACCATGCGCGCGCATGGCATCGATCATCATCGGGATGCCCGAGCCATTGCCCTCAGCCGGCGAACCTGCGCCATCCGGCAGCGGGACAATCGACATGAGTTTCACGAGCGTCGCGTTACGGCATCGGGAGCTGCCGTCAAACAAGTTCTCGCGAGTCTTTCCCCCGTAAAGGCCGCCAGGATTCGTCACCTCGACACGATTGTCAAAGACGTCGACGGCAATCGATTGTCCACAGAACCGATCCCCGTATTCTCGATGGATTACGGCGTTGGCGATTGCCTCGCGCAGAACCTCCTCGGGAATCTCCAGCGAGTCGACACGCGAGACACCTTGGACGGTCGAGGTTCGCCGCAAATTCTTGGCGACGGCCGCGACAGCATCCGAGATCATCTCGCCCAACGTTCCCTCACAGATTGTGCGGTCCATGAATCTCAGCGACCCCGCCATGCCCTTCTGAGTTCCCGCATGGACAGCCACGTCAATGAAGAGCTTGGGATAGAACTGCTGAGGGTAGGTGCCCACAACTAGGAGTCCAGCCTTGGTGACATTGCCCTGGGAATCAAGGATATTTAGGCGCTCCAGCTTCGTTTGTTTGTCCGGCGCGCCGCGCATTGCCCGGGGCGTCAACGAGAAAGCCCGATCTATTGTACGGTCGACCAGCGTCTCGTCGAGATCGTCCGCGCCCGCACCCGCCACCGCGTCGCGATCGCTCGGAGTCGCTCGACCGTATGACGCCAATGCGAGCACCTCGGTCGATGAAAGCGGCACATCTTTGTCATCGATGCGCTTGTAGCTGCCGCCCTGGGCGCCCCGCTCTATGACATAGCAGGGCTTGCTCGACGGATCGAGCTCCTCAATCGTGATGACCAGAACCACGGTGCCCTGGAGCTCCACGCGCTCAATGGTGTATTTGGGCGGATTGGCCAGCTTTCCGCGACCGCCGGCATCGCCCATGCCCGCCACGAATTGGTTGAGCACTTTCTCGGTCTCAAAGTTTGCAACTGAGACAAAACCCGCGCGCTCGCTCACTCCGAGTACGATGATGCCGCCGGCGGTGTTTGCGAAAGCGCTGACCGTTTCCCACACGTCGCGGGAAAGCGTCGTGGCGCTCTCCTTCACTTCGACGTTAAGATCATCCGAGCCCATACGCCTTAAAGACTCAAGCAGACCGGTCAGCTCGTTTTCGTTCATCTGCACGTCCTTTCGCTCGGTCCCGCGGAGAATGCCGCGGATAGATTTCCCTCGTCTCTCAGTTATCTCTCGTAATTATCTCTCATTTATCTCTCTATCTCTCGGCTTAGAGATAAGAGATAGATAGAGATGGAATGTCTACCATTTGCTTCATTTATACATATTTTTGCTGGTAGAACAATCGGTATTGAGACAATACCATGATTACCTGTCTCTTTGCTGCTCAGTTATCTCTCATATTTTTCTCTCATCTTCCTGTCATCTCTCATATTAGAGACGAATGAGAGACGAGAGATACGCGAGTGATGGACGAGCGAGGATTTTCGGACGGTCGGATAACGAGGGTGGTCGACGATCAGCCAGCATCGTCTTCAGTTCGTCGCAGAACCGCGGCCCCATATGGGTATACTCTCGAGGATTCGACTCGATTCGCCCCCGCTGGGGCGTCAAAGGAGACTGCATATGCCCACCACCTCAACCGACCCGCGCGCCGCAGCCGCTACACTGCTGGTGCCCGGCACTACCTGCCACGGCTTTGCCGTCGAGCGCCGCGAGACCGTGCCCGAGCTCGACTCGGACGCTTACGTGCTGCGACACACTGCCTCGGGCGCTCGTCTGCTGTACCTGGCATGCGACGACGAAAACAAGGCCTTTGCCATTGGCTTTAAGACGCCGCCGGCCGATTCCACCGGCGTGTTCCATATTCTTGAGCACTCGGTGCTGTGCGGATCGGCTAAGTTCCCCGTCAAGGAGCCGTTTGTCGATCTGATCAAGAGCTCCATGCAGACGTTTCTCAACGCCATGACCTACCCCGACAAGACCATCTACCCCGTTGCCACCACCAACGAGCAGGACCTATACAACCTGATGGACGTGTACCTGGACGCGGTGTTCAACCCAGCCATCTATACCAAACCCACCATTTTTGAGCAGGAGGGCTGGCACTACGAGCTGGACCTGCCGGAGGGCGCCGAGGGCGAGGGCGACGGCAGCTCCGCACGGGGGGGGGGGCGCGGGCACCCCCAAAAGCCTGCGCGAGGGCACGCTGCGCTATAACGGCGTGGTGTTCAACGAGATGAAGGGTGCGCTGTCCGACCCCATGAGCGTGCTGGACGATGCCGTCAACGCCGCGCTCTATCCCGACACCGCCTATGCGCACGAGAGCGGTGGTGACCCGCGCGCGATTCCCGCGCTCACCTACGAGCAGTTCCTGGACACGCACGCGCGCCACTACAATCCTTCCAACTCCTACATCACGCTCTACGGCGACCTGGATGTGGACCGCGCGCTGGCGTTTTTGGACGAGCGCTATCTGTCGCAGCCGAGCGCTGCGAGCCGCCGCATGGACGCCGCCGTTGCCGCCGGCGAGGACCCGTCCGCGCTGGCACCCAATCCACTGGGCGTGCAGGCACCCGTGACCTGCGAGTACAAGCGCATCGAAATGGCCACCACGCCCGAGAACGCCCTGGTGGGCCTGGGCCTTGTTCTGGGCAGCGCACTCGACCGCAAGCGTACGATCGCAGTGGATATCCTGTTTGAGGCACTGCTGGGCTCCAACGAAGCGCCGGTTAAGAAGGCCATTCTGGCGGCAGGTCTGGGCGGCAACGTGGTGAGCTACACCGCGGCCGAGTGCCTGCAGCCCTACGAGCTCATCATGTTGCAAAACGCGCAGCCCGGCGTGGCGCGCGAGCTGCGCCGCGTGTTCCAGGACGCCTGCCGCGACCTGTGCGAGCACGGCGTTCCGCGCGAGCGCCTGGAGGCTATCATCAGCAGCAACGAGTACGACCTGCGCCAGCGCGACTACGGCGTGGCCATTGCGTGCGACGCGCTGAGCACCTGGCTCTACGATGACGACGCCGCGACGCTGGCGCTCAAGTACGGTCCGGTGTACGAGGAGCTGCGCGGCGAGCTGGACGGCTCCTACTTTGAGGACCTGCTGCGCGAGTTGGTGCTGGAAAACGACCACATGGCACTGGTCGAGCTGGTGCCGGTGGACGACGCCGAGGGTTCGGAGGGTGCCGAGGCCGCCGAGCTGGCAGCCAAGCGCGATGCCATGACCGATGCCGAGCTGACCGACGTGGTCGAGCGCACGGCCGCGCTGCGTGCCGCGCAGGAGGCGGAAGACACACCCGAGGCCAAGGCCACGCTGCCGCGCCTGCGCGTGTCCGACATTGGCGAGGCGCGCCCCGAGCCGCCACTGATCGTGGACACGACCGTGTCCATCCCCTGCCTGCGCCACGGCATCCCCACCAACCGTCTGGCCTACGCCATGCAGTATTTCGACCTGAACTGCGTCGCGTTTGAGGACCTGCCCTATGTGACACTGCTCTGCCGCCTGCTTAAGCAGCTGCCCACGCGCGAGCACTCGGCCGAGGAACTCGACAACTTGCTCGCCGGCAAGCTCGGCTTTTTGAGCTTTACGACCGAGGTCATGACCCAGCCCGACGTGGACGGCGTGCGCCCCTACCTGCTGGTGAGCGCCGGCGCCCTGTCCGAGAAGATCGATGCGCTGGCGAGTCTGCCGCGCGAGGTATGGTCGAGCACGCTTTTGGCAGACGCCGACGCCGACCGCGTGCGCGACGTGCTCACGCAGATTCGCATTGGGCTTGAGCAAGGCTTTATCAACAACGGCCACTCGGCGGCGCTCGGTCGCGCGATGAGCTACAGCTCGCCTTCGGCCGTAGTGCGCGAGCAGCTTTCGGGCGTGGATTTCTATCTGTTCCTGCGCGATCTGCTCGACCACTTTGACGAGCGCCTGGACGGCCTGCGCGCCAAGCTTACCGAGCTGGCAGGCCGCATCTTTGTGGCCGACGGCTGCATGGCGAGCTTTACCGGCAGCGACGAGGACTTTGACGCGTACTGGGATGCCGCGGGCGACCTGGGGCTGGGTGCGGGCGATGGTGCCGACCGCGGCGCGCTCGCGGTGCCGACGCCGTGCGACCGCCACGAGGCTTTCGTGATCCCCAGCGACATCTGCTTTGCCGCGCGTGCGTGCGATCCGCGTCGCCTGGGCATTGACGTGACAGGCGCTTGGGCCGTGGCTGCCAACGCGCTCTCCTACGATTACCTGTGGAACGAGATTCGCGTGAAGGGCGGTGCGTACGGCTGCGGATTCCGCGCGGCCGGCGGGCGCCAGACGGCGGTCTACTGGCAGCGAG
>URWQ01000060.1 GCA_900551635.1 uncultured Collinsella sp.
TTCTCAGTCAAGCCCGGTTTTGCCACCGCCGCCGGGAGCCGTGATGGCAAGATGGCGATGCCTGTCAAGGTGCTTCCGGCTGCCGAGGTCACCGGTATGGCCAAGACGTTCCGCTACCTGGTTGAGGACTATGAGCCCGACATCCTGGTAAGCGGACGTCCCCTGACCATGGCCGGTGAGCCCGGCCCTCAGGCCGAGCGCGTTGCCGCTGTGGCGCAAAAGATTGCCGACGAGCTCGATCTTCCGTTGGAGTTTGAGGACGAGCGTCTGTCCTCGCAAGAGGCCAAGCGTATCCTGCGCGAGCAGGGACTCAACGAAAAGCAGATGAGGGGCAAGATCGACATGATTGCCGCCAGCCTGTTTTTGCAGACGTGGCTCGATCGTAAAAACGAGGAGGTTTCGCATGCCTAGTGCTTCCGATCCGCGCCAGCCGAATCGTACACAGCAGCCGGCGTCGCGCCCTGCCCAGCCTGGCCAGCGTCCGGCACAGCCGACGCAGCGCGCAGCTCAGCCTGCCGCGCGCCCGGCGCAGTCCTTCTCTCGTTCGGCCCAACTTGTTCAACGGACGGGTCAGCAGCCTTCTGCTCGTTCGGTTCAGCATTCGGCTTCTCACGCGGTTCAGCAGCCCACTGCTCGTACGGCCCAGCCTGCAGGCGGCACCCGCTTTAAGCAGCAGGCACCTACCCAGCGAACGCAGGCCCCCCAATCGCATTCGCATCACGCTCGTGGTTCGCATGGCGTTGCTCCGGCGACCCGCTCGAGCTACAACACGCATGCTCGTCGCGGTGCTCAAAAGAAAAGCTCCCCGGTGCCTATGATTATCGGTGGCGTTGTTGCCGTGCTTGCGCTTGTCGCGATCGTTTTCTTTGTCGTGCCAGCCGTCAAGGGCTTCTTTGGCGGTGAGGGTGCGAAAGTCGTTGCAGGCCAGCAGGTTACTATCACGATTCCCGATGGTGCCTCGGGTGACAGCATCGCTTCGATTCTCTCCGAGAACCATATCGTAGAAAATCCCAAGGATTACTATGCGGCGGTGAAAAAGCTCAACGCCGATATGTCGCTCAAGCCTGGTGATTATTCGTTCACCACACTCATGGATGCGACCAAGGTTGTTCAGCAGCTCATGGAAGGCCCCAACGCGGGCTCCAATACGCTGACTATCCCTGAGGGCCTGACGGTCGATCAAGTCGCCGACCGTGTGGCCCAGGCCTACGACAGCATCTCTAAGGAAGACTTCCTCAACCAGGCCAAGGCCTCCAACTACGTGGACGACTATAGCTTCCTTAAGGGCGCCGCCAACGATTCGCTCGAGGGTTTCTTGTTCCCCAAGACCTATTCGCTGGGCGATTCGCCGACGGCCGATGACGTGATTCGCGCTATGCTCGATCAGTTTAAGACCGAGTACAAGTCGCTTGACTTTGCGAGCTGCGAAGCCAAGATCAAGGAACGCTACGGTGTGGAGATGTCCGACTACGACATCGTCAACTTGGCCTCTATCGTTGAGCGCGAGGGCCTCAACGCCGATCAACGTGCGCATGTGGCCTCGGTTTTCTACAACCGCCTTGCCGGCAAGCTCGACGGTCTGCGCTATCTCAATAGCGATGCGACTATGATGTATGTCACCGGTGGCGAGGTTACCGCCGACGACCTGCAGAGCGATAGTCCGTATAACACCTATAAGCATGAGGGTCTGCCGCCCACGCCCATCTGCTCTCCGTCGCTCGAGGCACTCAAGGCCACGCTTGAGCCGACCGACTCCGATGACCTGTATTTCTACATTACGCAGGACGAGGAGTACTTCTCGCAAACCTACGAAGAGCATCAACAGTCTTGGAATTAGCATGAGGATTTTTAGCCCCAAACGTTACGTTGCCTCGGTCGATCGCATCGACCTTAATACCCTGTGGGCCGACGGCAAACGCGCCATTCTGCTCGATCGCGATAACACCTTGGTGCCGCGCGACACCGAGCAGGTTCCCGCCGCGGTTTCCGCTTGGCTCGATGCCGCCCGCGCCAAAGGCTTTAAGCTGTGCATGGTGTCCAACAACTGGCATCGCGACCAGGTCATGAGCTCTGCACGCGAGCTGGGACTCGAGGCCATCAGTCACGCCATGAAGCCGGCGCCGTTTGCCCTCAAGTCGGGTCTTAAGCGCTTCGGCGCCACGGCCGACGAGGCGGTGCTGATCGGTGATCAGCTCTACACGGACGTGTGGAGCGGCAACTTCGCCGGCGTCGATACCATCCTGGTAAAGCCGCAGGCGACGCAGGACCTGTGGTATACGCAGATCTTCCGTATCTTTGAGCGCCGGGCCCTTCGCGACCTTCCCTGCGAGGAATAGGTCTCGCTATGTCCCAGCACACCAAACACGGCTGCGACCATATCTTCTTTATCGGCTTTTTGGGCGCGGGCAAATCGACGCGCGCGCGCAACGTCGGCACTATGTTCAAGCGGCGTTTTATCGATACCGACCGTCTGGTCGTGCGCCGTTGCGGCAAGTCGGTAACCGAGATTTTTCAGACCGAGGGCGAGGATCGTTTTCGCGAGCTCGAGACCTCGGCGCTCCGTTCGCTCCAAAGTGAGCGCAGCCTGTTGGTTTCGTGCGGGGGCGGCATTGTCGAGACGCCGGTGAATATTGAGCTGATGCACGAAATGGGTACGTGCGTGTACCTCGAGGGTGACTTCGAGGATTCGATTCGCCAGATTCGTCGGTCCGACACGCGCCCCGATTTTCGCTCTCCCGAGCATGCCGCGCGCCTGTTTGAGCATCGCCGTCCGCTGTATCGCCAGGCCGCCGACCTTACCCTTGATATTCGCAACAAGTCCTTCGAGGACGTTTCCTACCTTTGTGCCGAGATGCTTTTGGAGCGTGGGCTGCTATGATTCGCCGTCAACTGATCAATTTCCAAAACCGCAGCGTCGATGTCCGCGTCGGATTGGGCGCGTTCGATGAACTGTCGCGTATGTTTGCCTCGGCCGTGGGCAAGCCTAAGCGCGCGATGGTCGTTTGGAACACCGCCACATCTGAGCGTTTTGGTGAAGTCGTCGAGCATGCGCTGGTCGACGCCGGTTTTGCCGTGTCGCTGCTAGTCCTTGAGGTTTCGCCTGCTGGTGCCACGCTGGCCGATGCTGATGCTATCTTTGGCGCCCTGTCTGCCAACGCGGACATCTTCGCCGGTCTGTTTGCCGCCTTGGGCGATGCCGCAACCTGCTCGGTTGTTAGCTGGTGCGCCAACCAGTGGTGCGGCCGAACCGAGTGCGCGCTGTTGCCGACGACCTTTGACGCCATGCTCACGGTCGCGACGACCATGAAGCCGCTCGTCGCCTCGTCGGCCAATGCGCTTCCCGCTATCGCGTTCCGTCCCGAACCGGGCTTGGTCGTGTGTGACCTCGACCTTGTTCGTGAGGCGGACCCCGAGGACCTCAAGCTCGGCTTTGTGGTGCTTGTTGGCACCATGCTTTCGAGCAGTAAGTCCCGCTGGAATCAGTTTACTGAGACCGTCCCCGAGATTCTCGCGGGCGAGGAGGTCGCGCTCGTCAATGCCGTTCAATGGTCTCAGACTGCCCGTAAGGACGTACTGATGGCCACGAACCCGAGCGCTCGCCATGCGCTCGATTTTGGCAAGACGGGGGAGCGTACCCTGCGCGCCTGCTTGGGCGATGCCGCCTCGCAGGTCCCTGCCTATCAGCTGTTATCCGAGGGCATGCGCTTTGAGGCGCGCCTAGCACATGATGCCTGCGACTTTGATATCGATTACGTCTTTGAGGTCGATGACTGCCTGGAGGACTTTGGCATCGAGGAACTTGCCTTCGATCTGGAGCCTGCCGCATATATCGAGGAGTTCCGCAGGCAGCAGTTTGTCCGCTCGAACCGCAGTATGTTGCCGCTGCCCGCGGCACTCGGCGCTATTCGTCTAACGTGCGTTGAGGACGAGGTTCTTGAGCGCCATGCTCACGCCTACTTGGCTTCTCGCAAAGAACTTCTCTAAGTTTTATTGACATCCATCGTCTTTCGTATCATGTTGAGGGGCGGGTTTCCAATCGGTTGCGGATCGCATGCGATTCCGTCGTTCGGTTGAGACCCGTCCCGTCTTTATAGAGACAACAAGAAAGGAATCTGCATGTCTGAGTTTGCTGCCGGTCCTGCCGGTCGTATCGAGCGTGTCCGTGCCCTGATGGCCGAGCGTGGCTACGACGCCATCGTGGTGCGCGACGAGGCCAACCTTCGTTGGCTTACGGGCGTGAAGGGCGTTTTCGATTACACCTTTGAATTCCCGCACGCGGCGTTTATTACGGCCGACCAGTGCCTGTTCCATACCGACTCGCGCTACCTCAACAGCTTTGAGGAGAACACGCCCGCCGGCAGCCCCTGGGTTTACGACATGGACGAGGGTACCATCCCCGGCTGGGTCGCCGGCAAGATTGCGGCTAACAAGTGCCGTGTCTGTGCTGTCGAGGACGATATGCAGATTAACTTCTACCAGGGTATTCAGCGCGGCCTGGAGGACCGTTCCGTCGCCTGCATCCTACCGCTGATGCACGACGACATCCGCAAGATGCGCGCCATCAAGGATGCCGAGGAGATTGAGCTTATGCGCCATGCGCAGTCGATCACCGATGCCGCTTTCCAGCATATGCTCGGCTTTATTGAGCCCGGTATGACCGAGAAGCAGGTTCGCAACGAGCTCGAGAACTTTATGTTCGCCAACGGCGCCGACAGCCTTGCCTTCGGCTCCATCGTGGCGAGCGGTCCCAACACCGCCAACCCGCATGCCGTGCCGAGCGATCGCGTGATCGAGAAGGGCGATTTCGTTCTCATGGATTACGGCGCGGGCTACTGCGATTACCGCTCCGACATGACGCGCACCGTCGTGATGGGCGAGCCTACGCAGGAGCAGCTCGACCTGTACGCGCTCGTGCGCCGCACGCACGAGGAGTGCGTCGCCGCCATCCATCCGGGCGTTGAGGGTAACGACATCTTCAAGCTTTCCAAGAAGATCATCGGCGATGCCGGCTATGGCGATTACTACAATCATGGCCTGGGCCACGGCGTCGGTATCGACATCCACGAGCTGCCCAACTTCAACCGCAGCAAGAACACCATCGCGATCGGCTCGGTTGTCACCATGGAGCCCGGCGTTTACCTGCCCGGCGTGGGCGGCGTGCGTCTGGAGGATTACGGCGTGGTCACCGAGAACGGCTACGAGCCTTTCACCAAGACCCCGCACGACCTGCACGTCATCGATTGCTAGCCCATTTCGATAGATTTTTGGGGCGGGGCGTCCGAATCGATTCGGACGCCCCGCGTTCTCTTTTTATGCGCTCGCCGCAGGCGCCGTCTGCAAGTGTATAATTTCTGTCGTATGTAATTTGGACGCTTGTGCGTTCTGCCCATAACAAGAAAGGTCGCTATGCCTACCATTTCTACCGCCGACTTCAAGAACGGCCTCGGTCTCCGTATCAAGGACAAGGTCTACACCATCGTCGAGTTCCAGCATGTCAAGCCGGGCAAGGGCGGCGCGTTTGTGCGCTACAAGACCCGCGACATCAAGAGCGGCCGCGTCGTCGAGAACACCTGCAACGCCGGCACCAAGTTCGAGAGCGTCATGCTCACCACCCGTGAGTTCCAGTACCTCTACAACGATGGCACCGACTACATCTTCATGGACAACGAGTCCTATGAGCAGGTTCCCGTTCCCGAGGACATGGTGGGCGAGAACTCCAAGTGGCTGCGCGAGAACGACATCTGCCAGCTGCTCTTCGCCGACGATGAGCTCATGGGCGTGACCCCGCCGATGTTCATCGAGACCACCATCGTCCAGACCGACCCGGGCTTTAAGGGCGATACCGTCCAGGGTTCCACCAAGCCGGCCACGATCGACACCGGCGCTGTCATCCAGGTCCCCATGTACCTCAACGAGGGCGAGGTCATCAAGGTTGACACCCGCGACGGCAAGTTCGTCTCCCGCGTCTAGCAACCAACTCTTCTAGGAGGACTCATGCCCCAAGAAATCAAGATTGACGGCATCGGCATTTCGCCCGATGTTCTGACCGCCATCGTCTCGCGCGCCGTGTCCGATGTCGAGGGCATCGCCTCCGTTGGCGTCAAGGACCTTGCCACTAATCTTGTCTCCATGATGCTCTCGTCCAAGGCCCCGGCTTCCGAGCCGGCTGTCGAGGCCGAGGTCGTTGGCGACAAGCTCGCACTCACCGTGCGTGTCGTGGTGTTCTTTGGCTATCCGTTCAAGAAACTCGCCGAGGCCGTTCGCGCTGCCGTGGTCGCTGCCATCGATGCCCAGGTTGGCGTTGAGGTTGAGCGTGTTGACGTTTGCATCGACGGCCTCGTTTTCCCCAAGGAGTAACCTTTGAGCCTTAAGGTTTATCGCGGGCGTACGCTTGCCCGCAGTCAGGCGCTGCAGCTGCTGTTCCAGGCCGAGGCCACGGACAGCCCGCTCGAGCGCGTCCTCGAGGGTGATTTCCTGATCTCGAAGGGTCCCCTCGACCCCTATGCGCTGGAGCTGTGCCGCGGTGCCTACGAGCATATCGACCGCATCGACTGCGCTCTGCGCTCCGTTGCCAAGAACTGGGATCTTATGCGCATGCCCGGTGCCGACCGCAATCTGCTGCGTATCGCCGTTTACGAGATGCGTTTCCTCACCGACGAGGAGGTCTCGGACGCCATCGTGATCAACGAGGCCGTCGAGCTTGCCAAGGCCTATGGCACCGACCAGTCCGCGTCGTTCGTCAACGGCGTGCTGGGCAAGATCGCTCGCAGCGAGGAGCTGCCGGGCGAGGACCTGTACCAAGAGCTGCTGGCCGAAGATCGCGCTCGCGAGGAGGCACAGGCTGCCGAGGCTGCCGACAAGGTCGCTGCCGCTCAGGCTGCCGCCGGTGTACTTTCCGAGGATGCGGACGCTACTGAGGCCGTCGAGGCCGACTCCGTCGAGGAGTAGCCATGCCAGAGGGTTCCGTCCGCAACTTCGACGAGATCTCGGACCGTCTGGACCAGATCATCGCTACCGTTCGCTCCAAGGATACGTCCTTGGAGCGTTCACTCGATCTGTTTGACGAGGCGATTGAGCTGGGCTCCCGCGCGGTCGATATGGTCGACAAGTTTGAGCTGACGCCGCGTGAGGCCGATAAGCTCGAACAGGAATACGATGAGGATGCGGCAAACGAATCCCAGGATAGCTAGGCCGCATCTCCGGATACGAATGGTTGATGGCATTCATGAAACGCGTGCGTCTTGATGACGAACTGATTTCACAGGGCATCTGCGCCGATCGCGCGGATGCCCTTCGCACTCTTATGGCCGGCTTGGTCTCGAGTGGCGGCGAGCGCTTGACTTCGCCGGGTCTTAAGGTGATGCCGGGGCTGCCGCTGCACGTGAAGGGGCGTATTCCCTATGTTGGCCGCGGCGGTCTTAAGCTCGAAGGCGCGCTTGATGCGTTTGGCATCAATCCGACGGGCCTTGCCTGTTTGGATGTGGGCTGCTCTACCGGCGGTTTTACCGATTGCCTGCTCAAGCGCGGAGCTGCGACTGTTGTCTCTGT
>URWQ01000061.1 GCA_900551635.1 uncultured Collinsella sp.
CGCGATCCTCATGCGCCTGCGCGCCGACGGCGATGCAGGGGTTGGTGGTGACGGTCGCCAGCATCATCTGCGCGCCCCAGTCAAGCAGGTTGTTGTAGGCGTTGACGGACTTCTCCGCGTCTGCCTCGTCGTCCTGCGCGTTCAGCTCATACTGCTGGCCGCCCAGCGCGTTCAGCTCGTCGATGGCGATCTGCGCGCCGTTGGCGACGGCCGTGCCGTAAATGGCGGCGGCGCCGGTCAGCGGGCCGATGGTGCCGATCTTAAACGAAGCGTCGCTCGAAGCGGAACCGCTGTCGCCGCCGTTGGAGGAGCAGCCAGCTAGAATGGACATCGCCCCCAGACCTGCTGCGCTCGCGATAACGCTCCTGCGATTCATAACAGGGTTCAATGACTTACCGGTGAGGCTCGACATGCGGCTCTCCTCTCAAATCTCGTCGGGTTTCGGTAACCCGACAGGCCATCCTTCGCCGTGTTCGGCGTTCGCAAAATAGTAGACGCTTTAGTTGAGAAAAGTGGCGATTATTTCAACTTTTCTTTTGTTTTGCCCATTTATCCATAATTCTGCGTATTCCTATCGGTTTATGCAGTTTAGCCACTTTATTGTGTGAAAGTAGTGTTTCCGTTCTGTTACAAGCGTCCTCGCCCTGAATAAAACGGCCCCGCCGGTCTCGTTATATGCACTTAGGCGGCGATGTATTTGCCGTCCTGAATCACATAGGCCGTAGCGGGCTTTTCGACCTGGCCCTTGTCGTTCCACGTGAGCTCACCCGTCAGGCCCTCAATCTTAATCTTGCGCATGGCCTTGGCAAGATCGCCGGCAATGTCGGCACCATCGACCGCAATATCGATGTCTGCCTTATCGATTGCCTCGACGATGGCGTGGACGCAATCGTAGGCGTCGGCGGCAAACTGGTTAGGCGTCTCGTCGTAGGCATCCTTGTAGGCCTTGACGAAGTCGGCGTTCTTCTCATCGTCGGCAGAAAACGGGGTCATGAGCAGCACGCCCTCGGCAAGAGAGGTATCGAAGGCCTCGACGGAGAGCAGGCCGTCCATGCCGTCGGTGCCCATGAGGGTCATGTCGTAGCCCATGTCCTTGGCGTTCTTGAGCAGGACGGACGCCGGCGTGTAATAGATCGGGGCAAAGATAAGCGTGGCGCCTGCCTCCTTGGCCTTGGTGAGCTGGTTGGTAAAGCTCGTGGAAGAGTCGTCCTTAAAGGTCTCGGTATCGACGATGTCGAGCTTGGACGCCTTGGCCTGCTCGGCAAAAGCGTCGGCAACGCCTGAACTATACGTATCGCCGGAGTTGTAGAACAGGGCGATCTTGGCATCCGCGTACTTCTCGGCCAAGAACTTCGCGGCGCTGGCGCCCATGGTGGGATCGGTGAAGCAAACCTGAAAGACCGTGGTCTTATCCTTGGTGACGTCGAGCGACGAGGCCGAAGGCGTGACCATGAGCATATCGTCGGCGATCTCGCCCGAGACGGCGACGGCGGCACCGGTGGTAACGGGGCCGACGAGTGCCTGCATGCCCCAGTCGCACAGGGTATTGAAGGCGTTGATAGCCTTCTCACCGTCGGCGACATCGTCCTCGGACTTAAGCGAGAGTTTGAGGTCCTTGGTCGAGAAATCCTTGGCGGCGAGCTTGGCACCCTTCTCGGCCGAAACGCCATAGGTTGCCGCGGCGCCGGTCAGAGGGCCGATGACACCGATCTTGAAGGTCTTGCCGTCATCGGCAGAGCCGCCATCCGAGCCACCCGACGAGCAACCAGCGAGTGCGGCGGCGGTGCCGAGCGCCGCGGCGCCGGCGAGAAAGTTCCTACGGCTGAGCGTGCTGTTGATGTTGAACATGGTGTCCCCCTTTTTTTCGCTGGCCGCGGTGCGGCCGTCTTGCGGTACGGGGCAAACCTTATGGCGCAAACGTTGACAGTTTGTTACGGAGTTTCGTTTGTAGCGAGCATGTTTCCAATGTTTCCGCAGGGTTTCGGGGGTGCCGTTTTGTGCGACTCCTGTTGCCTGGCGAGCACGTGCTCTCGGTTCACGCTAGAATGCACTCAACCTGTAATCGGTTAATCCATCTATAAGATGCACGAAGGAGCTATCTATGAGCGAACCCCTGCGCACCGTGAACGTCGGCCTGATCGGTCTGGGAACCGTCGGCGGCGGCGTGGCCCGTCTGATCAAGAGCCACCACGATGAGTACCTGGCCGCCTACGGCATCGACCTTAAGCTGACCCGCGCCTGCGCGCTTGCCTGGGAGCAGGCCGAAGCCGCCGGTATTGAGCGCGAGGCCTTTACAAGCGACTGGCACGACGTCGTCACCGACCCCGCCGTCGACATCGTCGTCGAGCTGATCGGCGGCGAGCATCCCGCAACCGAGATCTTTACCACTGCCTTCGAGAACGGCAAGCACGTCGTCTCTGCCAACAAGGCCCTGCTGGGCCGTCATGTCGAGACGCTCGCCGAGAAGGCGCGCGCATGCGGCGTGCAGATTAAGTGCGAGGCCAGCTGCGGCGGTGGCATCCCCATTGTCAGCACGCTCGAGCACGACCTGGTGGGCAACAAGATCCTGACCATCGCAGGCATTCTCAACGGTACCACCAACTATATCCTGTCGCGCATGGACGCCGAGGGCGCCGATTACGCCGACGTGCTTGCCGACGCACAGGCCAAGGGCTATGCCGAGGCGGACCCGTCCGCCGACGTCGACGGCTTCGATGCCGCCAGCAAGACGGCAATCCTCGCCTCCATCGGTTTTGGCACCCGCGTTACCACCGACGATGTGTACCAGCAGGGTATCCGTACCATCGGCGCCGAGGACATCGCCCAGGCCCGCGAGCTCGGCTACACCATCAAGCTGCTGGGCATCGCACGCAACACCGACGCCGGCGTCGACGTCCGTGTGCATCCCACGCTGATCCCCGCCGACCACATGCTTGCCAAGGTCAACGGCGCCATGAACGCTGTCTACGTGGTGGGCGACGCCGTGGGCGAGACCATGTTCTACGGTGCCGGCGCAGGCTCCTTCCCCACCGCGAGCGCCGTCGTGGGCGATATCCTGTCGCTCTCCGAGCAGATCAGCCGTGGCGTGGCTCCGCTGCCCGAGATTGAGCCCTATGGCCACAACCTCGCCTTTAAGCCCATGGACGAGCTCCAGACCAAGTACTATGTGCGCCTGAAGGTCGCCGACCGCGTGGGCGCCCTGTCCGAGACAGTCGATATCTTTGCCAAGCACAACATCTCGATCTCGCTCATCAACCAGGTCGAGGACGGAAAGTCGGGCGTCAGCGATGCCTGTTCGGTCATCTTCCTAACGCATCGCGCGCTCGAGAAGGACGTCCAGGCTGCCGCCGCCGAGCTTGCCAGCGTCGACTGCGTGGCCGAGGTCGCCAACGTCCTGCGCATCGAGGACGTCGAGGCCTGGACCGAAGGCGTTATGGCCAACTAGTCCACTACTTCGAACCTCAACGAAGCTCAACGCAAAAGGCGCGCTGCCTGCATCAACCGCAGGCAGCGCGCCTTCCTCTGTTTGCAGGGGAAGCTGCGTCCCGGTATTTCAGCTTAGAACGGGGCGAAGCTTCCCTCAGGGCCTTCTTTCAGAAACTATGTCCCATTCTGGGCGCGGATTCTGGGATGCATTTTCCGCGACGGCGTTGGCTACCTGCCGTCGTCGTCCTGGGCTTCATCGCGCGCGTAGAGCTCCAGCATGCGGCGGCGGTATTCGTGCACGGCGAGCTTGGCGCGCTCCAGGCGGCGGCGCTCACGCGGAGTCAGCTTGGACGGGTCGACCTCGTCTCCATAGGTCTTATCGGCAAGCAGGTGCGCCGCGTCCACGATGCGGGCATCGATGTGGCCGCTCGCTGCCTCGGCGGAAAGACGCTCGGCAATCGTATCGAGCGTAGGCAGGCCCTCGAATACACGACCATGTCCATGCGAGGTCAGCAGCTCGTGCTCGCGTGCGAGCAGACTCGCCAAATCGTGATGGGCGCGCAGAATGTCGAGCGCATCGGATGGATGCTCGGCAACTTCTGCCACGGCGGCGACCGGTGCGGCGTCGACCACGCGGTAGAAGAGCTGCGCGAGCAATGGCATCAAGAACACCGTGATGGCACCGGCGGCAACCATGACCGACGCAATATCTTGCGACAGCGCGCCCGCGTTGACGGCAACGCTTGTCACGGCAACGATGATCGGCAGCGCCGTGGTGCAGTACAGGGCCACCGTAATGCGACCATACGCCGACACATCGCGCGTCACGGGACAAATGCTCATAGAGATGAGAATGGGCACGGCACGAATAATCAGCAGCGCCACGATAAAGCCCACGAGCAAGCCCGGGCGCGACGCCACAGCCGTCAGATCGATCTTCGCGCCCGATACGGTAAAGAACACCGGAATCAAAAAGCCATAGGCCAGGCCATCGAGCTTGGTCTCGAGCGTATGGTTGCCCTCGGGGATGATGTAGCGCAGGACAAAGCCGGCGGCAAAAGCGCCCAACACGATATCGAGGCTAAAAATAGCGGAAAACGCCACGAGCGTGACCAAAATAAGCACCGTCAGGCGCACGAAGGTCTGCGACGTGGTGTCGGCGCGCTCCTGAATAAAGGCGAAAAACCGGCTGCCGATGCGTTTGGAACGGCCGGGGACCACGGCAAGTAGCACACACACGGCGGCAAATAAGCCCAAGATCAGCAGCGTCTCGATGCCCGTACGGGCAGACAGCAGTACCGACATGGCGAGCACGGGGCCGAGCTCGCCCCACGTACCATAGGCGAGAATCGAATCACCGACGCGCGTTCCGGCAAGCGACCGCTCGCGCAAGATGGGCATGAGCGCTCCAAGCGCCGTCGAGGTCAAGGCGAGCGTCACGGCGATACCGTCGAAATGGCTGACCGAGAACCACGGCGTAAAGCGCACGGCAAGCCAGGCGATACCAAACGTGACGGCCCACGTCGCCAAGCCGTAGCGCCCCTCCACACCCGTAATGTTCTTAGGGTCGATCTCAAAGCCGGCAAGCAGGAACAAAAAGGCCAGGCCGAGCTCTGACACGAGCGAAACCTCGGCATCTACATGGATGACGCCGAGCATATGGGGTCCCAGCACCGCACCGAGCACGAGCAAAAAGACCGTCTCGGGAACGGGTTTTCCGGGAATCGCCGAGGCGATGAAGGGGCTTGCAAAGGCCACGAGCGCGATGATGGCGAGTGAAACGAATGCTATGTGATGCCTTTCTCTTGTTTGCGCTTCACTGTAGCACCCTCGCCGTCCGCAACGCGCCACGAGCTGTCGTATCATAGTGAGGTTTACAAACATGTGGCTCAAGGCGACCGCAGGGCAGGCCCCGCAAACCGACCGCTGCCGCATACCGTACCGTACGCCCAACCGATCAGGAAGGCAGGAACCAATGGTCTCTCGTATCTACGTGGAGAAGAAACCCGGGTTCGACGTCGAGGCTCAGCAGCTCAAGGGCGAGCTGACCGAGATTCTCGGCATCAAGGGCATCGAGGCCCTGAGGATCATCAACCGCTACGACGTCGAGGGCATCGACGAGGAGCTTTTCCGCTCCTGCGTGCCGACCGTCTTTAGCGAGCCCCAGGTCGATGTGACCTACGACGAGCCCCCCGCAAGCGATGGCGCCGTCTTTGCCGTCGAATTCCTGCCTGGCCAGTTTGACCAGCGCGCCGACTCCGCCAGCGAGTGCGTGCAGCTCATCAGCCAGGGCGAGCGCCCCGCCGTGCGCTCCGCCAAGGTCTATATGCTCTCGGGCGCTCTGGACGAAGCCGCCATCGAGGCCATCAAGCACTACGTGGTGAACCCCGTCGAGGCGCGCATCGCCTCGCTCGACCTGCCCGAGACGCTGTACATGGAGACCCCCGAGCCCCAGCCCGTCGAGGTGCTCGACGGCTTCCGCGAGCTCGATGAGACCGGCCTTGCCGCCTTTATTTCTGAGCGCGGCCTTGCCATGGACGAGGCGGACATCGCCTTCTGCCAGCAGTACTTCCGCGATGAGGATCGCGACCCCACCATCACCGAGATCCGCGTGATCGACACCTATTGGTCCGACCACTGCCGCCACACCACCTTCGGCACCGTCCTGGATGACGTGACGATCGACGACGCCGTGGTGCAGCAGGCCTTCGACCGCTACATGGAGATGCGCCACGAGCTCGGTCGCGACGCCAAGCCCGTCTGCCTCATGGACATGGGCACCATCGGCGCCAAGTACCTCAAGAAGACCGGCGTCATGACCGATGTCGACGAATCCGAGGAGATCAACGCCTGCACCGTCAAGGTGAAGGTGGATGTGAACGGCCATGACGAGGATTGGCTGTTCCTGTTCAAGAACGAGACGCACAACCACCCGACCGAGATCGAACCGTTCGGTGGCGCGGCCACCTGCATCGGCGCGTCGTCGTTGGGTGGTGCGGCACCCTGCATCGGCGGTTGCATCCGCGACCCGCTTTCCGGCCGTTCCTACGTGTATCAGGCGATGCGTGTGACCGGTGCCGCCGATCCGACCGTGCCGGTTTCCGAAACGCTTGAGGGCAAGCTCCCCCAGCGTAAGCTCGTCACCACCGCCGCGGCCGGCTATTCCTCCTACGGCAACCAGATCGGTCTGGCCACCGGCCAGGTGGATGAGATCTACCATCCGGGCTATGTGGCCAAGCGCATGGAGGTCGGCGCGGTCGTGGCCGCGACTCCGGCCGATCATGTGCGCCGCGAGACCCCGGCTCCGGGCGACAAGGTGATCCTGCTCGGCGGCCGTACCGGTCGTGACGGCATCGGTGGTGCCACCGGCGCTTCCAAGGCGCATAACGTCGAATCGCTGGAGCTTGACGGCGCCGACACCGCGCCGATATCGTGCAACAAGTCCACCGAGGTCACGATCATCGCGGCCGACGGCTCCGTCAATGCGCTGAGCGATTCTGCCGAGAACAACGACGACGAGTATCCCGAGAACGAAAACGCCGAAAACGCAGTCATAAAGTGCAAGGACGGCTCGAACGTCACGCTGTGCGGCACAGGCACGATAAACATCACCGCAAGCGGCAAAAACGGCATCAAATCCGGCGCCACGACCGACGCCGAGGGCGAAGCCACACTGACGATAAAGGAGCTGACACTTAACATTTCAGCTCCTGTAAACGATGCGATAAACGCAGAACAGCTTTTAAATATTGAAAGCGGCACGCTTAATATTTCCGCCGCCGACGACGCAGTTCACAGCGATCTCGCCCTCAACATCGGAGCCGACGGGACCGACGGGCCGACGATAAACATATCCGAATGCTATGAGGGGCTTGAGGCCGCCGAGCTTAACGTCCTGTCGGGCAACATTTCAATCATGTCATCCGACGACTGCCTGAACGCGGCAAACTCCGACCTTGGAAGCTATGATTTTGCCATGAACATCTCGGGCGGCACGATAAACGCCTATTCGAGTGAGGGTGACGGCTTTGACTCAAACGGCGATCTGAATATCTCCGGCGGAATCATCGCCGTGTGGACGGCAAACAGGGCCGACAACCAGCCGCTCGATGCCGACG
>URWQ01000062.1 GCA_900551635.1 uncultured Collinsella sp.
GCTTGAAATTGGTGCTATATTCAGCTTGAGTTGTTTAATGCTAGTACGGGAGGGTGATATGGGGCTGTTCAAGAAGAAAAACCCGCAGGATGCCTTTGATCCCGATGTGTTTACCATCACGGATACGATTTTGGACCCACCGCGGTTTACGTTTTTGCCGGCTATCTACCAGGATGCCACGCGCCGCAAGTGGGCCGTGCATCAGCGCGGCGGCGAGCCGAAGATTTTTGACTATGCGGATGTGCTGCAGTGCGAGATTGCCGAGACCGGAAATCCCGAGGATGTGCCGGAGCTCAGCAAACGCGAACTGGCTCAGCAGATTTTGATTAATCCAGCTCAGGCTACCAAAAACAACGCTGCCAAGCGTAATATGTGCCTTGGTATGGGTGTCATCGTTGTCGTGCAAACCGGCAAGGATGAGATTTCGAAGCTTGAGATTCCGGTGACCGCGGGCGAAGTCAAGCGAGACTCCGGCCTATATCGGTCGTATCGGAACGTTGCGGAGCAGATCAAAGAAGCCTTCGACGCCATGAGGCGTCCGGAGCAATGATTCCTGCAGCATCAAGCAGTTGAGGAGTCTTGCCCATGTCGAGTGAACCATATGCGATTCCGCCCAAAGACCGCGCCTTTGAGGGCATTCTTTGGTATATCAAACATTATGACCTGCAGAGTGGCGACCGGCTGCCCGCCGAGCGTGTGCTCTGTGAAGAGCTGGGCGTGTCGCGCACGGCGTTGCGTGCTGCGATCACGCGCCTTATTTCGTGCGGAACTTTGGAAAGCCGCCGCGGTTCGGGCACCTATGTGTGTCCTCCCAAACCGCTGAACATCTTTCAGGAAACATGGAACTATACGCAGGCGGTGGAGAGGGTTGGCTCAAAGTCGACCGCGCGCCTGGTTTGGTCCAAGGTCGTGTATGCCGATATCGATCTTGCCCAAAAAGCCCAGATCGACCTGGGCATGCCGCTCTTCTGCATTCGGCGCGTGCGTGTGGTCAACGGTTCCCCGGCATCGATCGAGACGGCTTACGTCAATCTGTCTTTGTGCCCCTCGCTTCCCGATCACGATTTTGAGCAGGAAAGCCTCTACGACGTTTTGCTCAAGGAGGGGAATGTCCATGTGACGCACGGCAAGGAGCATATTTCCATCAGCCGCCTGAACGCCGACGAGGCCAAGTTGCTGAATGCTCAGGAGGGCACGCCGGTGTTTTACAAGGCTTCGCACGAGCGCGACGAGACCGATGGCTTTGTCGAGTATTGCAAGTCCGTGATTCTGCCGACCAAGTATCGTTTTGCCGATAACGGCGAGGCAGACGGCGTTGCGACGAAGGTGGGTGTCGAATGGCTGATGCAGTAGAAGACTTGCCGGTTTACAAACAAATTCGCCGCTGCATTGCGGAGCGAATCGAGCGCGGCGACTACCCGACGGGCTCGATGATTCCGTCCGAAAACGAGCTGGCCGAGGAGTTTGGCACGACACGCCTGACAATCCGAAGCGCCATGGACGAGCTGGTCAAAAGTGGCCAGATTCGTCGCGTGCAGGGCAAAGGCGCCTTTGTGGGACACAAGTGGTTTGACGAGCACGAACGCAAGGGCGGCTTCCGCCAGTCGGTTTTGGCATCGGGCGCGACGCCGTCGGTGCGCATCCTGGCGCGCTCCAAACGCTACGCCGGCCCGTATTATGCCGACTTGTTTGGCATCGCCGAGGACGATCTGCTTTACTCGGTGCGCCGCCTCAACTGCATCGATGGTGAGCCCGTATCGATCGAGATGACACTGATTCCGTGCCTGCTGTTTCCGGGCATCGAAGACGTGGACATTTCGGTCTTCAGCCTGTTCGAGACCTACGATATGTTGGGACGCAAGCCAGATCAGTCGGTAGAGAAACTCGATATCGAGGCGCTGGGCGCACGCGATGCGAGTTTGCTCAATCTTGAGCCGGGCGATCTGGCGCTCGTGCTGGAAGGCCTGACCTATGACTCGAGTGGGCAGGCAATCGAGCATGCCAAGTCTTTTACCCGCGGCGACGCCGGCGGATATACCTACAACTATTAGCGTCTAGAGCGTCCCTGCGCATGGCGGGGGCGCTCGTTTTTACGGATATATGTCGCTTGACCGATGAGCGGCAAAAACTGACCGTCTACCGAGAGGGGAGGATGAAATCATAAAATCGGTATTAAAAACGGCTAACCTGTAATCGTTCACTGGTATTAAGAACCTTTGAATTGTTGAGCTTGGGGCCAAGATGTCCACAAGGTTAAGCGGTGCGACGGGGCGGCAAGCCCGTTCATTCCGTGCGACAATTCAAACAGCTCGTGAAAGGAGCGGGAATGAAGGAGACCGAGAAGATCGAGATCATGCACTTCGACCAGGAGGGCTACCTCGAGGACGGCAGGAACGTCTACGAGGCCGGCAAGAAGATGACCGCCCTGGCCGACCGCGTGCACGAGGAGGGCTACGACGCCGTCTTCCTGATGGGCGTCGGCGGCACCTGGGACGAGTTCATGCAGCTCGAGTACCTCATGAACAAGTTCGGCGACCGCGACCTCGAGGTCTACCTGATCCACGCCGCCGAGTGGAACGTCATGGGCCACAAGCGCATGACCGAGAAGTCCGTCGTGCTGACCGCCTCCGAGTCCGGCACCACCCCCGAGGTGCTCGAGGCCGTCGGCAAGATGAGGGAGATGGGCGTGCGCGTCTTCGCCATGACCAACCCCGAGGGCAAGATCGGGCAGGCCGTGGGCGCCGAGAACTGCGTCATGATGGCCTCCGACCACGGCGCCGGCGGCTGCGAGAAGGGCTACTACCTCGCCGACTGCTTCGGCCTGCGCCTGCTCAACCGCCGCGGCTGCTTCCCCAAGTTCGACCTGTTCATCGAGCAGACGAAGGACGTCTGGAAGGACATGCTCGACATCCGCAAGCGCTTCGAGCCGCGCGCCGAGGAGCTCGCCAGGAAGTACGCGCTGGCCGACTACACCATGTTCATCGGCTCGGGGGCCCTCTGGGGCGAGACCATCCTGTACTCCATGTGCCTGCTCGAGGAGATGCAGTGGAAGCGCATCCGCCACATCACCTCGCACGACTTCTTCCACGGCACGCTCGAGCTGCTCGAGCCCGGCGTCCCGGTGTTCCTGTTCATGGGAGAGGACGAGTGCCGCGCCCTCGACGAGCGCGTCCGCGCCTTCCTCACCAGCGGCGTGACCGGCGACGAGGACTACGTCATCATCGACACCGCCGAGTACGCGATCCCGGGCCTGGACGACGACTTCCGCGTCATCGTGTCGCCGTGGATCCTGTCCGTGCTGACCACCGACCGCCTCGCGCGCAACTACGAGCTGGTCACCAAGCACAACCTCAAGTACCGCCGCTACTACCACCAGTTCGACTACTAATTTCATTTGGGGGAAACCGCAATGAGGCAATACATCTTCGCCAGCCACGCGCATTTTGCGACCGGCATCAAGGAGAGTACCGAGCTGCTCTCGGGCGCGCGCGATAACGTCCACGACCTGTCGATGTTTGTCGACGGCCGCACCGATGTCGCCGAGGAGGCCGCCAAGCTCCTGGCGACCTTCGACCCCGCCGACGACGTAATCGTGTGCACCGACCTGTTTGGCGGCAGCGTCAACAACGAGTTCACCAAGATCGTCCAGACGCGTCCCAACACCTACCTGGTTGCCAACATGAATCTGCCGCTGCTGATCCAGCTGCTCTTTTCGGACCAGGAGGCTCCCGCCGATCAGGTTATCCGCGAGATCCTCGCGGCTGACGACACGCGCGTCAAGTTTGTCAACGACCTGCTGACCGATGCGGATGACGAGGAAGAGTTCTAGTCACCGCCTGCTATTAATGGGGCCGGGTTTCCGGCATGAGACCTTTGGGGGTCAATCATGATTCAACTGCTTCGCGTCGACCATCGTCTGCTTCATGGCCAGGTGGCCGTCTCTTGGGTCCAGGGCTTGGGTTCTGACTGCATCTTCTGCGTTGGCGACAAGGTTGCCAACGATCCCGTCTGGAAGACTACGCTCAAGATGGGAAAGCCGGCCAACGTCAAGCTCGTCATCAAGGACATGGAGCACGCCATCGAGGCCATCAACTCCGGTGTTACCGATAAGTACAAGATGATCATCTGCGTCGCCAGCATCGCCGAGGCCAAGCAGCTTGTCGACGGCTGCCCGCAGATCACCTCCATCAACCTGGGCAACACCAAGTCCAAGGACGAGCAGCGTCCCGATGCCCGTAAGATCTCCCGCCAGATCTTTGTGACTGCTGCCGAGGAAGAGGACATTCGTGAGCTCGTCGGCCGCGGTGTCGAGGTCGAGATTCGCGCTCTGGCCGACGACCCCAAGGTCGATGCCCTAAGCGCCCTCTAATTGAGAACCACGGGCGGCGCGCACGGCGCCGCCCCTATTCGTGGGCGTACCGGATAAACGCTTTACCCGTTACCCCCATCTACCGTTCACCGGGAGTACACGCCCGTTGAGCGATTGGTATTAAATAGTTTTCTCATGACTATATAATTGGTATCAAATCATTTGCACCGGTTTAGGTGTTAACAGCACACCGGTACAAGCTGGATCTGTCTAGGCGATTGTCGGCATGGAAAAGGGCGCGCTGACAAGTCGGGAATCGCCGCGCGGATCCAAGAGGGATCAAAGGGAGGAACAATGCTTGTTCAAGCGATCCTCATCGGACTTATCGCTGCCTTCGGTAAGCTCGATTATCAGCTCGGTACGCTCTATGCGTTCCGCCCGATCGTTCTGTGCCCGCTCGTCGGCATAGTCCTCGGGGACCTGCAGTCCGGCCTCGCCATCGGTGCGAGCCTCGAGCTGCTCTTCATGGGTTCAATCTCCATCGGCGCTTACGTGCCGCCCGATGAGTGTATTGGCGGTGTGCTCGCCTGCGCCTTCGCTATTCAGCTGGGTCAGAGCACCGAGGCCGCTATCGCGCTCGCGATGCCCATCGCCACTCTGTGCCTGGCCATTAAGAACGTCGTCAACGCCGGTATGCCCCTTCTGGTCGACCGTGCCGACGTCTTTGCCAGCAAGGGTAACCTCAAGGGTATCTACGCTATGCACTGGATTATCGGTCTCGTGATTGTCGTCCTGGCCTTTATCCTGTGCTCGGTCTCCTTCTATCTGGGTGCCGACGCCGTTCAGGGCCTGCTCGACTTCATCCCGACGTTCGTCCTCGATGGCTTTGGCGTCGCAGCCAACATCCTGCCTGCCATGGGCTTCGCCATGCTCGGCCGTCTGGTGCTTACCAAGCAGCTCGTGCCGTTCTACTTCCTGGGCTTCCTGCTGTGCTCCTATGCCAACGTGCCCGTCCTCGGCGTCGCCCTGATCGCAATCATCATCGGCATCGACAAGTACGACCTGCTGGGCCTTGGTGGCGCCCAGTCCCAGCTTTCTGTGGAAGGGGATGAGGACGATGACTTCTAATTCCGAGAACCAGATTACTCGCTCCGACCTCATTAAGAGCGCCGTGAACACCGGCGCCCTGGGCATGGAATTCTCCTGGACCTACTACAAGCAGATGAACATTGCCTTCTGCCTGATGGTCGCCAACATGCTCAAGAAGATCTATGCCGGCCGTCCCGATGATTACGCCGAGGCCTTGCACCGTCACAGCGCATTCTTCAACATCACCCCGCAGCTCGCTCCCTTCGTGGGCGGCATCGCGATGGCCATGGAAGAAAAGGTCGCTCGTGGCGAGGTTGAGCCCGAGAGCGTCAACGACATCAAGGCCGCCCTCATGGGTCCGCTTTCCGGCCTGGGTGACTCCTTCTTCCTGTCCACCCTGCGCGTCGTCGCCGCTGCCGTGGGCATCAGCCTGTGCCAGGCCGGCAACGTCTTTGGCCCCATCGCCTTCCTGCTCGTCTACAACATCCCGGCGTTCCTGATTCGTATCTTTGGCGCTATCAAGGGTTATGAGCTAGGCATTGGCTTCCTCGACGAGGCTCAGAAGACCGGCCTGATGCAAAAGATCATGGCCTGCGTCGGCATTGTCGGCGTTATGGTCGTCGGCGCCATGAGCAAGGACATGTTCTGGGCTTCGTTGCCCATCGCCATTGGTCAGGGCGACTCCGCCCAAACTCTCCAGGACATCCTGGACGGCATCATGCCCGGTATGCTCGGTATGGCCGCCTTCTGGCTCTACTACTGGCTGCTCTCCAAGAAGATCAACCCGATGGTCCTGATCCTCTGCACCATGGTCGTGGGCATCATCGGCGCTTACTTTGGCGTGCTTGCCTAATATGTTCGAATCGCGCTTCCATCGCGTCTAACGGTTGCGTCGATCTTTGGGGGGCTTGTCGCATCTGCGGCGGCCCCCTGTTTTTTAAAACTCCGTACGAAAGGGGAGGGCTATGGTCGTACCCGAGCTTTCGCTCATGAACATCAACCATCGTTACTACAGCATCGAGACGTTTTTTAAGGCTGCAGGTGAGGCCGGCTATCGCAATATCGAGCTGTGGACCGGCTCGATGCACCTGTATGTGGATTGCCATGAGCACGATTCGGTGGATAAGATTCGCGATCTTGCCGCCCAATACGGTATCAAGATCGTGTGCGTGTGCCCCGAGCAGAACAACCCCAAGCCGTGGAACGTCGCGGTGCGCGGTGAGGCGGGCCAAAAACGCATCCTCTCGTACTTTAAGAATGTGATCGACGTTGCCGTTGAGTTGGGCGTGCCGCAGATTCTGGTGACGAGTGGTTGGGCCTATCTGGACGAGCCGGCTGAGGACGCCTGGGCCCGCAGCGTTGCCATGCTGCGCTCGGTGTGCGACTACGCCGATACGCGCGGTATTCGCGTCGCGCTCGAGGCCCTGCAGCCGTCGGAGTCCGTGTTGGTCAACACCGCACAGGATGTCGCGCGCATCCTCGAGGCGGTCGATCGTCCCAACCTGAAGGCCTGTATCGACTTTGGCGCCATGGAAGTTGCCGGCGACACGATCGACGGCTACTTTGAGGTTTTGGGCGACAAGATCGTTCACACCCACTTTGTAGATGTGGGCGGCGGCACGACGCATCTTGCCTGGGGCGACGGCGAGCGTGATATGCGTGCCGACCTCGAGGCACTCATGCGCCACGGCTATACGGGCTATGTCTCGGCCGAGACGTGTGATGGCCGCTACTATCAGGATCCGTCCAAGGCGACGACTCAGGTTATCGAGATGTATCGCCGTGTGACAGCGGAGATGGAAGCCGAATAACTAAACTGCGCGGTTGCGCCGGAAACGCTTGGGCGGGTCTGGCGCAACGCTTTTATAGCTGGCGAGTTGTGGGGAACCCGTCGGCAGTAGCGCTCGAAATAGACAACTATTGGCGTTGTAATACCACTCGGGCGAGGAAACCGACCGTTCGCCGCAAATCTCCGTGAGTTTGGATTGGTATTAAATAACAAGCAATCGTATGGCTATAATTGGTATCAGCAAGAAGCGCGATGTATAGAATTGCGCACATGTGATGGGAGGACACACATGAAGGAGACCGAGAAGATCGAGATCATGCACTTCGACCAGGAGGGCTACCTCG
>URWQ01000063.1 GCA_900551635.1 uncultured Collinsella sp.
GTCCTGCCTCGATACAATGCAGGAGCCAGGCCATGTTCTTGCCGATGTTGCGCATGGTGGCCAGGCCCTCGGCGTCCTGGGCGGCCTCGCCCGGCATGGCGCCAAACACGTTGTTCCAGTACGTGGAAGCAACCACGGGCATCTGGTTGATGGTGAAGTACTTATTGAGCACGTCGAAGGTGGTCGACGTGCCGCCGCGACGGGCAACGGCGACGGTAGCGCCCGGCTTGTGTGCAAAGGCTTTGCTGGCGGCATAGAATGCGCGATCGAGGGCCGAAAGGATGCGTCCGCTGGGGTGCGCATAGTAGACGGGCGAGCCAAAGACAAAGCCATCTGCCTGCTCGGCGGCAGCGATCAGCTCGTTCACCACGTCATCGTCAAAGGTGCAGCGGCAATCGAGCTTGCCGCACTGACCACAGCCGATGCAGTCGCGAATGGGCTTGGCGCCCAGCTGAAACACCTCGGTATCAATGCCTTCGGCGTTGAGCTGCTCGGCGACCTCGGCGAGTGCGCGGGCGGTGTTGCCGTTTGCCTTGGGGCTGCCATTGACCAAAAGAACCTTCATCACAAACTCCCTCTGCTTTTGGTGACTTCTGCAGAGGATTATCGCACGATGGGGGAGGCGGCGCGGGCGCGGCGCTAATCCAGTTTGGTGCCTGGCACCTGCACGGCTTTCCCGAGCAACGCTTTGAGCTCGTTCAAAATGGAAACGGGCTGACGGTCGACGCCGTCCAGATGGAGCGTGGCCACGCGAATGGGTGGCTGATATTCAAATGGGCCAAAGAGCACGGGCGAACCCAGGAACCGCTCGATTTCCTCTGCAATCGCATCGGTTTCTTCGGGATCAAAGTCGTCGAAAAGAGCCACGAACATCGGCCCCGTCGAGCGGAACATACGACCCTTACCGCGCGAGCATTCCACCAGACAGGCGGCACATTCTGCCAAAACGCGGTCGCCCGCATCAAAGCCAAAGCGGGCATTGACCTGAGCGATATCGTCGATTTTGATGGCGATCAAACCAGCCTTGCGCGCCACGCGACGCATTTCGCCAATGGCGTTGACCAGGGCGTGAATATCGCCCAAGCCGGTCACGGAATCGGTCGTATCTGCCAAGCTTCGGTGGATGATAATGCCCACATACATGCCGGGCTCGGTATCGGTGCCGTCCAAGCGGTAGCCCGTGCAGTCGCAAAGCACGTATTTTCCGGTGGCATCCATTACGCGATACTGCATGTAGTGGAAGTGCCACGTGCCGTTTATCACCATGTCGAGCTCGACACGTACGTTGTCGCGGTCCTCGGGATGAACGCGGGCGAGCCACATGTCGAGTGAGTTAAAAGGGTGCTGGGAGGGCAGGTCAAAATCGCGCACGGCGTTAACCGACCATTGCGATTCTCCCGTATCGAGATTGAGGATAAACGGATAGCGCGTCTCGAAGCTCATGGAGATCGCTTGGAACACCCGGTCGTTGCAGGGAAGCTGATCGACGATTGGGCGTTGCGGCGCGTCATCGTCTTTCGGTTGCTGCACACGATGCATAAGCTTATAGCGATACATCTTGCGATCGGCATCCATTGTCATCTGGCGACGCGTGTCGCCAGCAAGTGGATCGACGCGCGAGCAGCCAAAGCTAAAGCTGCCGATCATGGGCGCCTTGCCACCTGAGCTCGCCTCGATCAGCCTGGTACGTACCTGCTCCAAGCGCTGCTCGAGTTCAATCTCGTTTGCGGAGAGCGAGATGAGCACAAACTCGTCTCCACCGATACGGAACAGCATCTCATCGTGCTCCATGGTTTCGGAGAGCGTGCGGCAGATGCCCAGAATATAGCGATTGCCTTCGGCGTGGCCAAACCTATCATTGCAATGTTTGAGATGGTCGATGTCAATATAGGCGCAGGTGAAGGGGTCGCCTTTGCGCCAGAGTTGCTCGACGTGACGGTCGAATCCGTTGCGGTTGCCCAAGTTGGTGAGCGGGTCGATATAGGCGTTACGCTCAAGCAGCTGGCGCTCTTGTTGCAGGATGGCATGCGTCTTTTGCAGTTGCTCGCCAACGGCGCGTAGCCCAGCAGGCAGCGCGGCAACATCGAGTTCAGCGGTCGAGACGCCGTTCGCAAGTCGCTGAAGATAGGCAATAATCGATTGCTCGCCCAGGCGATATGACTCGTTCATGATGGATAACCTCCTTGGGCGGAACAACGGTTTGTATCATATCCCCAATTCGGTTTGAATTGGGGATATAAGTTAGCTAATGGAGACAAATGTCCCCTTCGACGGTGGCGTTTTGCGCGCGAGCGTATCAGTTGTTATTGCCACCATCGAGCAATGCCTCAAAATCCTTCGCCGGCATGGGGCGGTAGTAGAGGAAGCCCTGAGCGTAGCGGGCGCCCATTTGTCGTAGCATGTTCGCCTGCTCATTTGTCTCGACGCCTTCGACCACGACGGGCAGATGGAGCGACTGCGCCATTTCGAGCATCGATGAAATGATTTGCGTGCTGCGGCCTTGATCGCGGTCGGTGGGCACAAAGGTGCGGTCGAGCTTGATGACGTCGACGTTGACGTTCTTGAGCATCGCGAGCGTGGACTGACCGGTGCCAAAATCGTCCATATAGGTCGAGAAGCCGCGGGTGTGCAGATCCGCGGTCAGCTTATCCACGGCCTCGGATTCTCCCGTATAAGCCGTCTCGGTGATCTCGATGTGCATGAGTTCGGGCGGCAGGTTGTACTGGGCGGCGAGCGACCCCATATGCTCGGCGACATCGCAGGCAAGAATGTCTACGCGCGACACATTGAGGGAAATCGGAACCACGCGAAGTCCTCGATTGAGGCGCTCGCGGAGCCACATGGCGACGCCCTGCCAAACATATTTGTCGAGCGTCACTACAAAGCCGCTTTCCTCGAGTGCGGGGATAAACGTTGCGGGCGAAATGAGAGAGCCGTCCTTGTCAATCCAGCGGGTGAGTGCTTCGGCGCCAATAATCTCGCCGGTTTCCATATCGACCTGGGGCTGAAGATAGTACGTGATGCGACCATTTGACAGCGCGTACTGGAATTCGGTCAGCGTGCGGTTGAACACGATTTCGCGCTTGTACTCCTCGGGGCAAAAAAATGGCAATGCGCTCCTTAAAGTCGTTTTTTGCGCGCCGATTGGTAAACATGGCCTTTGCCTGCGCATCGATGGTGATCTCCTCATTGGAATCGATGGGGTAAACGCCCATGGACGGCCAAAAACCTACGCCGCCATCATGCCTGGCTACTGCCTCGCGAACGCGGTTGTAGATTTGATGGACGGTGATGTGCTTAAAGGGGATGAGTACGCAAAAGTCATCTTGGCCCCAGTACCCTGCGACGCCCATGTTGGCATTCTCGATGTCCTTGAGGACCGTGCCCACATCGGCAAGCAGGCGGTCGCCTTCGGCCTGTCCATACCATTCGTTAAACAGGCGCATGTGGCCCATGTCGACCGTGGCGATGCACCAGGCGCCGTCGCGTCTTGCCTCGAGAAAAGCGTTGGCGCGCCGCATAAACTCGCTGGGTCGATAGAGGCCCGTGAGCGAGTCGATACGTTCGACGATGGCGCTTTTGCGCTCAGCCTCGGGTATGGGGAGGCTGTCGTTGGGAACAAGCCCGCCGGCCGTGCGAAGGCGACGGTTGAGTTCGCCTAAAACGGCGGTCGCTTGATGGGTTAAGTGCTCGTAAAAGGCCGGGACGACAAGGCAGACGGGAGTAATGGTGTCGCCTGCGATTCGAACAGGAGCGAAAACGGCCTCTTTAAGGTGGCGGGTCAGTTGCTCGAATGCCTCGTGGTCTAGGTCGTTGCTGAGCACGACGAACTGAACGCTTCGTGAACGGTAGACCCGGCTCCTGCCGCGAGTGATCGACAGCATACGGCCTGCGTATTCGGCAAGCATGTTGTCGACAGCCTCGGCCCCGTAGAGCTCGTTGGGCTTTGTCGTGCCACGAACGCGCACCGCTATAAGCCCTGTCTCGCAACGATCGCGGCGGCAGGCGTCGATGGCGTTGGCCAGCATGCGCTGCGTTCCGAGGCCTGTGGCAGCGTCGACGGTTTCGGCAAGTGAGTGGTTGACGAGCTCGCCGACATAGAGCGAGGGGACATTTCCGTCACCGTCGATACGAAACCCGCGAGCACGGCAAAGGACGTAGTCGCCGACGGCGTTGCGCACACGATACTGCATGACGCGACGGTGCTTGGTGCCGTTGTAGACTTGGTCGATGTCGTTGATGCAGGCCTCAAGGTCGTCGGGATGGACGCGCGTTTTCCAGTAATCGCGACAGTTGTCTATGTGCTCAGAGGGAAGGCCAAGATCGCGCAAGGCACCTTGTGACCAAAGGGTGCGATGTTTGTCCAAGTTCTCGATAAAGAAATAACGGCCCTCGTTGAGCATCGAAAAGGCGTCAAAAATACGATCGCTTATTTCGAAGTCGTCGGCGTGGACTTGCGTGATATTGCGTCGATCGAGGTGCATGGCATGACGTAGCTTGTAGTCGTACATGCGATGGTCGGCATCGAGCGTCATGCGATTGGAAGCTTCGCCCAGGGCGGGGTCGGCATGTGACACTCCGTAGCTAAACGAGTGGGGCATCTCGGAATCGTTGTTTTTGAGCAGAACCGTTCGGCAGTGTTTCAGACGTTCGGCGAGGTCGTCCTCGGTTGCAATCGTAGATAGGATGGCAAACTCGTCGCCGCCTATGCGAAACGCCGCTTCGCCCACCTTCATATACAGCTTAAGATAGAGACTTACCTGCAAGATATAGCGGTTGCCCTCGTCATGTCCAAAGACGTCGTTGCAGTGCTTGAGATTGTCGATATCGATGAACGCCATGGTAACGGGGGCGTCCTGCTCCCAGAGCTCCTCGAGGGAACGGGCAAAGCCGCCACGGTTGCCAAGCCCGGTAAGCTGGTCGGTAAAGGCGGTCCTGATCAGATCCTCCTGCCGCTCGAGAAGGTCGCGGACGGTCTTTTCGAGCGTTTCGGTGTAATTGCTGACAGTTTCCATGTTCTAAGTGGCTTTCTGAGGTCGGGGCGGATTGCGTCGGGCGAGCTCGTTGTGTACACGCGTCGTTGCTCAGCGCTTTGCATGTATCCAGGCCCCGCCTTGCCGCGTTGTTGAGTTAATTTGCCGGCTAATGTTCGCTGTTGATAACAGCTGAGTAGTGTAAACAATAGTGCACAATTATATATGGGTGCACATGCTGTGGGCGGCTATTGTTCGACAAGCGGTAGCGCGACGATGCGATGTTCGATAAAAATGCGACTGGGACGATATATGTTGACGGGTATACTTGTCCCGTTTGAATTTGTGGGGACGGAGATGGTCGCATGGCACAGTCAAATACGACGCGCACGGTGGGGCTGGCACTCGAGGGAGGCGGCTACCGCGGTATGTATACGGCGGGCGTACTCGACGTTTGGATGGAACACGGTTTGACCTGCGACCATATGGTGGGTGTCTCGGCGGGCGCGGCGTTTGGCTACAACTTTAAATCGCGCCAGATCGGCCGCGCCATTCGCTACAACAAGGCCTATTGTGCCGATAAGCGCTATGCGGGTGTAGCAAGCTGGTTGCGAACCGGCGACATGTTCAATGCCGATTTTGCCTATCACGAGGTGCCCATCGAGCGCGATCCCATCGACTTGGAGGCGTATCGCGCCTGCCCCATGCGATTTACGTGCGTGTGTACCGATATCGAGACGGGTAAGGCCGTCTACCACGACCTGCCCTATGGCGACGAGAGGGATATCGAGTGGATCCGGGCATCGTCGGCGATTCCCGTGGCGACGCGTCCCGTTGCTATTGACGGGCATAAGTATCTGGATGGCGGCGTGGCTGATTCCATTCCCAGTGCATGGCTGTTTGCGCAGGGGTATGACCGCAATATCGTGGTGCTCACGCAGCCGGTGGGCTTTGTAAAGCAGCCCAACAGCGTGATGCCCATGCTGCGGCGCGTGTTCCGTCACTATCCGGAGTTTGTCGCAGCGCTTGAGCATCGGCATGAGGTTTACAATGCCACGCTCGATGACCTGGCACGTCGTGAGGTCGCCGGCGATATCTTTGTGGTGCGTCCGAGCGAATCGGTGAAGGTGCCGTCGCTGTGCCGCGAGCCCGATGAACTCGAGCGCATCTACCAGATCGGTCGTCGCGATGCGGAGACGACCTTGCCCGCGCTGGAAGCGTATCTGGTGGGGTAAGGGTCGCATGCGGAAAGCGCATCCCGGAATGGAGGTCCAAACTGGGAAGCGCTTTCCATTGCTGAAGATATGAGGCTGCGAATCAGTTGCTCGGCCTATGCCTATGCCTGCTGCCAGGTGTCTACGAGCTCCTTGGCCGCGGCGTAGGGGTCATCGGCGCTGCAGACGGCACTCACCACAAAGAAGCCGTCGACGCCGGTGGCCTTAAGCTGCGGCAGGTCGGCCGTCTTGACGCCGCCGCCCACCACGATGGGCACGGGGCTTGCCGCGTGAAGTGCGGCCAGGTCCTCAAAGCTCTTGGTGATGATAGAGCCGTCGGCCGCGCGTCCGCAGTCGCGCTTGGTCTCGGTCTCGTGGAGTGGGCCGATGCCCAGGTAGTCGACTAGGCTCATGTCGGCGGTCTTGACGTACTCGAGCATCTCCTCGCAACGGGCCGAAAGGCCCACGATGGCGTCGGGACCCAGCAACTTGCGACAGACCTCGACGGGAATATCGCTTTGGCCCACGTGCACGCCGTCGACGGCAATACCCTGCTCGCGTGCGGCAAGCACACAGTCCAGACGGTCGTCGATCAGCAAGGCGACCTGACCGGTCTTGCCGGCCTGAGCGATTGCCTGCGCGGCGTCGCCGGTCAGCGCAATGATCTCGCGGGCGCTTGCCACCTTGGAGCGCACCTGGATGCAGGTAAAGCCGGCGTCGAGCGCCTGGGCCACCACATCGCCCACGGGGCGCCCGAGCGTGTTTTCGGGGCCGAGTACCAGATAGGCCGAGATATCAAGGTTGTCGCGGATGCTCATCGTGTTTCCTCCTGCTTCTTGATCTGTGCTTCCATGCGCTCGAGCTTGCCGGTCATGGTGTCGGTAAATCCGGGCCGGATATCGGCTTTGAGCACGACTTCGGTGCGGATGCCCTTGCTCGCCAACACAAAGGTTGCGTCGCGCACGACCTGCATGACCTCGTCCCAGTCGCCCTCGATCTCGGTGAACATGGAGGTGGTGCGGTGGGACAGGCCGGAGTCGCGGATGACGCGGATGGCCTCGGCCACATAGGGCGCGAGCTCGTCTCCCACGCCGAAGGGCGCGATGGCAACGGCAGCAAGGGTGTTCATAGGGCGGCCTTTCTCTTTGGTTGCAAATGCGGCTTCGAGGTTTGCGGGCTATCGCTATGGGATTACACGGCTGATGTGCTGGTGAGTGCCAGAGGCGCCTCAGTCACTTCTTCGGTGGTGAGGTTGTAGAGGGCATTGAGGAAGGCGACTTGGAAGCTGCCCGGACCGTCGCAGGTTTCGGCTG
>URWQ01000064.1 GCA_900551635.1 uncultured Collinsella sp.
GCTGGTGGAGTACGCGCTGGCCATGCGCGAGGACGGCCGCAGCCTGGACGAGACCGAGGCGCAGATCCGAGCGACGCTGCCCGACGCCCACCTGCTGCTGATTCCCCGCACGCTCGAGAACCTCGTTAAGAACGGCCGCGCGCCCAAACTCGCCGGCCAGCTCACGCAGATGCTCAACATTCGCCTGGCCGTTTCGCCGGAGTGGAAATCGGGCGAGATCAAGGCCATCAAAAAGGGCCGCGGCGCCAAGCGCATCGTTGCCAACACCATGGCCGATTGCCTCGCATTTTTGACCGAGCATCCGGGCTCCAGCGTGCGTGTGCTCACGACCGGCGCCGCCGAGGAGCAGGAGCTCGTCAGCCATGCACTCGCAGGCCAAGATTACGTAGACGCCGGCACCGGCCCCATCGGCTGCACCATCGCCACCCACGTAGGCGTCGACGCCATCGCCATTAGCTACTGCCCCCGCTACCAGCCAACTCGCTAGGGACGCCCACATCAGTTATGGTGAAATGGGGACTGTTTTTGGCTTATTAGCCGCCAATCAATCCCTATTCCACCGCAACTTGGAAATCGGCGATCAGCCCAGCGGACCCTGAAACAGCTCCTGATGAGTGCCCATTCTCACCAGCCTAATCACTGGGTTAGTCTTATGGGGAAGATAAAGAACGACCACATCGACCAAGCCATCGGATAGGTGGAAATCGATATGGCCGTTGTAGTTTCCGCCCGGGTTTGAGAGCTCGTGGGCGCCATACTCCGCCGGAAGTGACCCATGAGCCACAAGCTCTGCAACCGCCGCTTTAAACTCACTTTTTAGCTGCGGATGCATGCGCATCGTTCGTTTGTAGTCCACCTTAAATTGAGCCTCGACTTTAATCTCGAACATCGCTATTCCTCATCGAGGAATGACATAAGCTCATCAGCGTTATTGAATGACAGGCTATCGTCCGGCAAAATCCCCAACTCATGAGCCTCGGCGATCACCATGGCACGCCTCGTCGCCTCGTTGGGCACCTCCGCCCTTCCTACAATCTCAAAAGGAATCTTTCGCTGATTTACCAGCTGCCGAACGGCAAGATTGAGATAGGAATTGAGGCTGAGGCCGACCGAATCCAAGAACTCAGTCGCCTGCTCCTTGAGCCCCTCTTCGATTCGAACCGTCGTAGGCTTAACTGTTGCTGTAGACATTTGCGACCTCCTCGCCCTCGTCTTTTACACCAGTATACCCAATATAAATGGCAATCTGATGTTAAATAACATCAGATTGCCATGCGTATTCATGTCGCGTGGGCACGATTGATCTACATCAGCCCGCTCAGGGCAATGTCGACGGCCTCGTTGAGGTCGTCGGTGATGTGTACGAGCTCGGGATCGAGCGGGCTGATCATACCGGCATCCATCACCGGGCCGTTGAGCCAGTCGAACAGGCCCTGCCAGTACTCGGTACCCACCAGCACAAGCGGCATGCGCTTGACCTTGTGCGTCTGCACCAGCGTGAGCACCTCGAACATCTCGTCGAGCGTGCCAAAACCGCCGGGAAACACGATAGCACCCGAGCTGTATTTGACGAACATGGTCTTGCGCACAAAGAAGTAACGGAAGTCCATGCCGAGGTTCACGTATTTATTGAGCCCCTGCTCGTGCGGCAACTCAATGCCCAGGCCAACTGACTTGCCGTTGACACTCGCCGCTCCCCTGTTGGCCGCTTCCATGATGCCGGGGCCGCCACCGGTGATAACCGCCACGCCGCGTTGGGCGATTTTGCGACCGACCGTGCGAGCCGCCTTGTAGAGCGGATCTGTCTTGGGCGTGCGGGCACTGCCGAAGATGGTCACCGCAGGACCAAGCTCGGCAAGCGCGCCAAAGCCATCGACGAACTCTGCCTGAATGCGCAGCACGCGCCAGGGGTCGGTGTGCAACCAGTCGGTCGAGTCCTCGGGTGCCAGCAGGTTGGCGTAGGTGTTGTCCTTGGGAATCATGGGGCCGCGCATGACCACGGGACCGCGCCGGTACGTCTCGTCGTAAGCCGGCTCGCCCTCGACGTTCTCATTCTTAATCATGGGCACTCCTATCGAAAATAGAAACGGGCGGGGTCGACGCCATGCGTCAAACACCCGCCCGAACATCAACTATTCGGTATGGTACCCACGATGCATCAAGTGCTTGCAAGGCATCGGTCAGCGGTCGCGCAGACGGTGTTAGCGAACGTGATGACCGGCCAGCGCTCGCCCCTTGCCGTTGCTAGCGCTCTGCAAGCGCCCGCGCCGCTCTTAGTAGTCCACCGCCGCAGGACTGTTCATCCAGTCGCTCACAAACACGCCGTAGCGGCCCTCGATAATGGCCTGACGGGCACGCTGCATAAGGTTGAGCAGGTAGTAGATGTTGTGCATCGACAGCAGAATACCGCCGAGCATCTCCTTCTGCGTGACCATGTGACGGATGAGCGCACGGCTGTAGCCGCCCGTGCACACCGGGCAGGTGCAGGTGGGGTCGATAGGGCCGTCGTCGTGCGCAAAGCGCGCGTTGCGGAAGTTAAGGCGACCTTCACTGGAGAACGCCGTACCCATGCGGCCGGTGCGCGTCGGCAGCACGCAGTCGAACATGTCGATACCCACGCCCACGCCGCGCACAAGCGTGGTAGGGTTGCCGACGCCCATGAGGTAGCGCGGCTTGTGCTTAGGCATGTACTCGGAAACCAGCGGCGCCAGCGTCTCGAACATGGTCTCGTGGTCTTCGCCCACCGAATAGCCGCCGATGCCGTAACCCGGGAAGTCGCCGCACTCCTCCAGATGGCGCAGCGAGCGCAGGCGCAGGTCCAGGTGCATGCCGCCTTGGACGATGCCAAAGAGCGCCTGGTCATCGCGGGTATGCGCCTTATAGCAGCGCTCGGCCCACATACTCGACAACTCAACGGCGCGCTCAACGTAGGCGCGCGTGGCGGGATAGCCCGGGCACTGGTCCAGCTGCATGCAGATATCGGACCCGAGCTTCATGGCGATTTCCATGTTGTCCTCGGGCGTCCAGAACACGTGGCGGCCGTCGTAGTCATTGACGATAAAGCGCACGCCCTCGTCGGTGAGCTTGACGGCGTCGTTGTGGCTGAACACCTGGAAGCCGCCTGAATCGGTGAGGATGGGACCGTGCCAGTTCATAAACTTGTGCAGGCCGCCCAGCTCGGCGATGGTGTCCTCGCCGGGACGCATAGACAGGTGATAGGTGTTGGCAAGCACGATCTGGGCACCGAGCTGTTTGACGGTCTCGGTAGGAATACCCTTGACGTTTGCCTTGGTGCCCACGGGCATAAAGATCGGCGTCTCGATGTCACCGTGCGGGGTGTGCAGTACGCCGGCACGCGCGTGCGTCGTCGGGTCCTCGGCGATCAGGTCGAATTTAAAGAGGCTCTGGTCCATAAACTGGAACTCCTTGGTTGCGGTTCATACGCAAACCATTATACGGGCAACCCGCAAGGAGCACCGACTCGACAGAAACTGGCGCAAAGGAAACCTGCCCACTTGCACCAATGCACCAGGATAAAAATGATCCGTTTTCCTCCGTCCCCAACGGATCATTTCCGACTGCCACAGCAACGCCGATGCCTTGTCAACGACAGCGAAAACCCGCCAGAGCGAGCAAGGTGCCTTGAAACAAGGCGGCATTGACCTTCTGGTCATGCCGCCGAAGTTGAAAGGCAGATTGCCGCTCTGGCGGGTTTGCAGCGTCGAGCCGTTGCGCGGTTTGGCAAAACCGCGTAACCACTAGTTTGGTACCTTGACATTCATTTCTCATGCTCCTAGATTGGTTAGGCACAAAACAATTCCACTACCTAACTAAAGAAAGGAGCAACACTAATTCATGTGCGATGAACCTCTTAACCTTTGTTCGCACGAGCCCGGCGGCGCCCCGTCACAGCCGGCGGATGTACCCGAAGCGGTCAGTGCCGAAGACAAACTCGCCAAGCGCATCCTGAGCGGCCTGGGTTTTTGCGGCCATTACATGCATTTTCATGGCGGAGGCGTGTCCGGCAAGGCGCCCATCATCTGCCTGCTGGCCAAGCAGCCCGGCGGCGAGATGTCGCAGCAGGAACTCGGCATGCACTTTGACCTCAAGCCGGGGTCGCTTTCCGAGATCCTGTCCAAGCTCGAGGTCAACGGTCTCATCGAGCGCAGCCGTAACCCCAAGGATCGACGGCAGCTCACCATTCGCCTGACCGAAACCGGCCGGGAAAACGCCCGCATCGACCAGGCGGCCCGCATCCGCTTTAGAGAACGGGCCTTTAGTGCCCTCACTCACGACGAGCGCGAGCAGCTCGCCGAAATGCTCGAGAAAATCCGTGTAACCTGGGAGGAACTGGATGATTAAAACCCTCATGGGCAGCATCCGCGACTATATGAAAGTCGCTGTTGCCACGCCATTGCTCGTGCTTGGCGAGGTGCTCTGCGAGATGCTGATTCCATTTATCACCGCCAACCTGATCGACGCCATCAAAGACGGCGCCACCGTAGCCGAGATGCTTCCCACCGCGGGCTTTTTGGTGCTCATCGCGCTGACGTCGCTTGCTTTTGGTGCCGCCGCCGGCGTCACCTGCAGCCATGCGAGCTGCGGCTTCGCCAAGAACCTGCGTCACGACCTGTTCTACAAGATCCAGACGTTCAGCTTTGCCAACATCGATGAGTTCTCGAGCTCCTCGCTCGTCACGCGCCTGACCACCGATATCAACAACGTGCAGCAGGCCTTTATGATGATCATCCGTATCGCCGTGCGCGCGCCGCTGGTATTGATCTTCGCCTTTACCATGGCGTTTATCATGGGCGGCAGCGTTGCCATGGTCTACCTGGTCATCATTCCGCTGCTGGGCTTTGGGCTGTTCTTTATCATCTTTAAGGTGCGCCCCATCTTCTCGCGCGTGTTCCACAAGTACGATGCCCTTAACGAGTCCGTCGAGGAAAACGTCACCGGCATGCGCGTGGTTAAGAGCTACGTGCGCGAAGACTTTGAGAAGGAGAAATTCGCGACCGCCGCACGCGACGTCCAGATGGACTTCACCCGCGCCGAGAAGCTGCTCGCCTTTAACAACCCCATGATGAACATCTGCGTCAACGGCGCGTTTGTCGTCATCATCTACCTGGGATCCAAGCTCATCATCACGAGCCAGGGCACGCTGTTCGACGTGGGCCAGCTCTCCTCGATCTTTACCTATGGCTTCGCGATCCTCATGAGCCTGATGCAGCTGTCGATGATCTTTGTCATGGTGACCATGGCCGACGAATCGGCGCACCGCATTACCGAGGTGCTGGCCGCCGAGCCCACGATCGCCGATCCCGCCGAGCCCGTGCTCGAGGTTGCCGACGGTTCCATCGACTTTGACCACGTGAGCTTTAAGTATTCCGCGCATGCAAAGCGCCAGGCGCTCGACGATATCGACCTGCACATTAAGAGCGGCGAAACCATCGGCATCATCGGCGGTACCGGCTCGGCCAAGTCCACGCTCGTTAACCTCATCGCCCGCCTGTACGACGCCACCGAGGGCACCGTGCGCGTGGGCGGCATGGACGTGCGCGACTACGACTTGGACGCCCTGCGCCACCAGGTGGCCATGGTGCTGCAGAAAAACGTACTGTTTAGCGGCACCATTGCCGAAAACCTGCGCTGGGGCAATAAGGATGCCACCGATGCCGAGATCGAGGAGGCATGCAAGCAGGCCTGCGCCGATGAATTTATTGATCGCTTCCCCGATAAATACAACACCCACATTGACCAGGGCGGCACTAACGTTTCCGGCGGCCAGAAGCAGCGCCTTTGCATTGCCCGTGCTCTGCTGAAAAAGCCCCGCATCCTGATTCTGGACGACTCTACCTCCGCTGTGGATACCGGCACCGATGCCAAGATCCGCAAGAGCTTTGCCGAAAAGATTCCCGGCACCACGGTGTTCATCATTGCCCAGCGTATTTCCAGCGTGGAAAACGCCGACCATGTGATCGTGCTGGATAACGGCAGGATCAGTGGTTACGGTACCCCGGCCGAAATGCTGGCCACCAACCCCATCTATCAGGAAGTTTATAACAGCCAGACCAAAGGCTCCGGCGACTTTGACGAAAAGGGAGGCGATAACAATGGCTGAGCAGAAAGCAAAAGTGGTTAAGGTTGGCCGCGGTGGCCCCCGCGGCCCGCGCCCCAAAGTCCAGAACCCCGGCAAGATCTTCATGCGCATCCTGCGCTATGTGATGGAATGCTACCGCATTCAGGTCGTTGCGGTCGTCATCTGCATTTTTGTCAGCGTGTTTGCCAACGTGCAGGGCACTTTGTTCATGCAGACCTTGATCGATGGCTACATCCTGCCCCTGCTGAAAGAGCAGAGCAGTGATTTTTCCGGCCTGGCCCATGCCATCGCCCGCACGGCAGGCTTTTACGGCATCGGCATTGTTGCCGCCTTTGCCCAGGCCCGTATGATGGCTTACGTTACCCAGGGCACCCTGAAGCGC
This sequence comes from uncultured Collinsella sp., assembly GCA_900551635.1. Taxonomy (GTDB): domain Bacteria; phylum Actinomycetota; class Coriobacteriia; order Coriobacteriales; family Coriobacteriaceae; genus Collinsella. The sequence goes on from URWQ01000064.1 coordinate 6,483, forward strand.
CTGCGCGATGAAATGTTTACCCATATGCAGACGCTGCCCATCAAATACTTTGACCGCAACGCCCACGGCGATATCATGTCGCTGTATACCAACGATATTGATACCCTGCGCCAGATGATCAGCCAGAGCATGCCGCAGCTGCTGAACAGCGCTATTACCGTTGTCAGCGTGCTGGTTTCCATGGTTGTACTCAGCGTGCCGCTGACGGTGCTCACCCTGGTCATGGTCGGGATTATGCTGCTGGTCACCAAGTATCTTACCACCAACTCTTCCAAGTACTTTGTTTCCCAGCAGCGTGATATTGGTGCGGTGAACGGCTACATTGAAGAGATGATGAACGGCCAGAAGGTCGTCAAGGTGTTCTGCCACGAGGAAGAAGCCATTGAGCAGTTTGATAAGCTCAATGACCAGCTGTTTGAAAGCGCGGATAAGGCCAACCGTTACTCCAACCTCGGCGGTCCGGCTAACACCCAGCTGGGCAACCTTTCCTATGTGTTCTGCGCCATGATCGGCGGTGCGCTGGCTCTGTCTGGCATGACAGGCCTGACCCTGGGCAAGCTGGCCAGCTTTTTGACCTTCAACCGCACCCTGAACATGCCCATCAGCCAGATCTCCATGCAGTTCAACGCCATCATCATGGCTCTGGCCGGCGGCCAGCGTATCTTTGACCTGCTGGACGAAAAGCCGGAAGTGGACGAGGGCAAGGTCATGCTGGTCAACGCCAAACGCCTGCCGGATGATTCTGTGACCGAAACCAAGGAGCGCACCAACCTGTGGGCCTGGAAGCGTGTGAACGCCGATGGCAGCGCAGACTACCGTGAACTGAAGGGAGATATCGTCTTTAAGGATGTAGACTTTGGCTATGATCCGGGCAAGATCGTCCTGCATGATATCAACCTGTATGGCCGTCCGGGCCAGAAGATCGCCTTCGTCGGTTCCACCGGCGCAGGCAAAACCACGATTACCAACCTCATCAACCGCTTTTATGATATCACCTCCGGCACCATCACCTA